>JAEWUY010000073.1 GCA_023396795.1 Bacillota bacterium
TGCCTCATAACTGTAACTTAGAAGACGTCGAACACATTAAAAAATTCGTTTCGATTCCTGTTGTAGCTGCCGGTAGAATGGAACCCGATGATGCCGCTAAATCAATAGCGGAAGGAAAACTAGATGGTATGGGTGTTGCCCGTCAGTTCTTAGCGGACGCCGAATGGGTTACCAAGTTGATGGAAGGTAAAGAAGATAAAATTAGACCTTGTATTACTTGCCATAATGGCTGCTTTAACATGGCGCATTATAACGGCGTTGCAAATGATCAGGATTTACATGACACAATTCATATGTCGCGGTGTGCGATTAACGCCGAGACAATGCAATCAAATAAATACTTTATTAAGAAGGCCAAGAAAGCCAAGAATATTGCTATTATTGGTGGCGGAATTGGTGGCATGGAAGCCGCTCGTGTCGCCCATCTAAGAGGACATAAAGTTACTATTTACGAAAAGAGCGATGTCTTAGGTGGCGTCTTTGTTTATGCTTCTAATCCTTCGTTTAAGGATAAAGAAAAGGCATTAGTCCATTGGTATCAAAAAGAGATTAAAGACTTAGGCATCGAGGTTAAATACAACACTGAGGTCAAAGACTTAGATTCGATTAAGGCTGATGAATATGTTATTGCGACTGGCTCAAAGCCAAAACAAATCCCTGTTAAGGGTTTTGATAAGACAATCGAAGTCAAAGAATATTTGACGGGCGAAAAGAAGGTCGGCGAGACTGTCATTGTTATTGGGGGCGGTCTTACAGGCTGTGAAGTCGCTTATGACTTACATCTTAAAGGCAAAAAGCCAATTATTGTCGAAATGAAAAATGACTTAATTGCCATTAAAGGCGTTTGCTTAGCAAATAGTTCTTTCTAAAGAGAATATTTTGCTCTTCATAATGTTCCAGTCTATTTAGAAACCAAGCTGGCCGAAGTCAAAGATGATGGTATCGTAGCCATCGATAAAGACGGTAAGTCCTTTGATATCAAAGCCGATAACGTAATTGTGTCGATTGGTTATAATCCTTCGCCGTTAGTGGCTAAAGGCAAAAACATCCATCTCGTTGGTGACTGCGTTAGTGTTGGAAATCTCCGCACGGTCATCTGGAGAGCGTGGGATGTAGGGATGAAATTATAGTCGTTGAGCCGTTATTCTTTGTTAACGCCAATAGAGCGATACGCATTGAAAATCAAATCCTTAGCTATCATTAGTCCTTCGCTGTTATCAAAATAGAAACGATAATTTAAAGACCACAAATAACTGTCTGGAACCTTTTCACCACATATCTCTAACGGACTCCCTGGGCTGGGTGCCTTAGTTAAGATTAGAATTGAACTCTTATACAGATGTACTTCACAAATATTGCGCCCTTTTTTATTTCGAAAAGCAATATAGTTTTTTGTAGCGATAGCGGAAACGTCTGGAAATTGTTCTAAAACGCCTGTAAATAATCGATTGTACAAAACGATTAGATCTTTGCTTTTTCCATCTAAATAGGAATCGACCGTAATAGGAATGTTTTTAATTAAGTTCGCTTCTTCTTCGTCTTTAATGTTTTCTTCTGAAGGCTCAACCAGCACCAGGCGATCTTTTGAATTGCTTAGTTCAGCAATTGTTTCTAGTATTGAATAAGCTTGTTCTGCAGTCATTGCATAGAACTCTCTTCTACGAGTTTTGCCATGATAAATTTCAATGCTCCTCAAATTTGGATTAATCGAGTCGATCATGGTGTGAATTTTCATGTCTGTCAAACGCTGTTCGACTTTATAATAAGCATAAACTCTAAACGTAAAAGGAATGCATTCGCTTCTGTTTAATGCTTCGACCCGCTTTTTTAAATCGTTTGCATATCCAATTTTTATGTAATCAGGAAACGATGGGTTAATAAGTATATAAACTACACCTTTTTCTTCCATTTTCTTCTCCTTAATAATTATTCAGAGTACTCTCTAATGAGTTTTATTAAATTATCGAATTCCAAATCTTGAATAGTTAACAAGTGATTTTGATGTTCATAAGATTCTTTTAGGTTGTTTTTGGCTGATCGCCATCCAACACCATCGGTAATCCAAATAAACTGGCATCCAGAAATCTTGTTAATTTGATCTGCTAATTCTTGATAACTCCTCGCGGTTTCGTTTAATTTGCTACCGCCAGAACCATAGAAATTAGTCTCAATCAAATAGATAACATCATCATATTGACAAGCAAAATCAAATCGTTTTTCAGCTTTCTTGGAATAACTTCCGTCGCTAAGTTTAATATTGTCGAGTCCATCAAAATGAAATTTTTCTTTTATTGTTTTTGTTGAAGCTTGACGGATTACTTCAAGATTTGGAATCGATCTTAGATATGATTCAACCAAAGTCTCCATGGCTGTGCCGGTTCTGTTCTTTCTAGCATTGCTATCGAGCCCCACTTCAACTCCAGTAACATAATCAACTAGATTCTTTACTTTCCCTTTTGAGATTAATTCTTTGAGCCCGGTTTTATCCATAAAGCGCAGATAGGATTTATCTTCATTAGATAGCTTGTCAAACCGATATTCTACGACATTTCCCTTTTCCAAAACTGGTAATTTGTTCTCTCTAACGGCCAAGAGAATTGGGATGGATTTAAGAACGTCTGGATACTTGTGAATCAAGGAAATAAACCTCTTGTCGAAATCATCGCCAGTATTCAGCAATGAGTTCATTAAGTTCAAAGAGATTGAAATCTCCTCAATATTTACAAAAACTTTATTGAAATCAGTATAAAAATCGAAACCAGCGATGGTTGTTTTCAAATTAGACATAATGTCTTCAAAAGAACGTTTCAAATTTAACCCTACTTGTTTTTCTTCAAAGACAGATATCTGTCCTTGCTTATCTTTAAATATTCTACAACATTTTCTATACCAATATAAGAGCGATTCAAAGAAGTAGCCGCTATTCCTGTTGAGCCACTACCGTTAAATGGGTCAAGAACTAAATCTCTCTCTTTTGTAGAACTCTCAATTAACCTTTTCATAAGGACCAATGGTTTTTGGGTTGGGTGCTTTCCGTGTAACTTTTCTTTTTTAGGTGTAGTAGAGCTTTCAAAAATCTCTGGCTCTGCATCGTCAAAGGACCATAAATCTTTCATTTGCTTCCCGCCGTTTTCGGCTTTCATTTCTTGATAGTTAAAGGTGTGTTTGCCTTTTTTCTTAGGTGTAAGTTGCTTTCGAGACCATATTATTGTTTCGGTCGAGTGAGTGAAACATCTGCACCCAAGATTAGGAGACGGATTAGTTTTTCTCCATATTAAATTGTTAATAATTGAAAATCCCTCCATCTCAAGAGCGACTCCAATAGCGTAGACGCTATGTAGTGTTGACGAAATCATAATAGTGCCATTATCTTTTAGAACATTTTTGCATAGCCTAATCCATGAGCGATGATATTCGAGACGGTCTTCTATCGCCTTTGATTTATCCCACTCGCCTTTATCTACTTTTACTTGCTTTCCATTTTGGCAAGTAACGCCGCCGCTTGATAAAAAATAAGGGGGATCTGCAAATATGAAATCAACTGATTTTGGTTCTAATTTCTTCAATATGCGAAAAGAATCTCCTTTAAGTAGAGTAAAATCATTATCTTCAAAAAAGATATCTCTTTTCGTTAACATGCTAATAATTTGTAATAATTACTTCTTCAACTTTGCCACGACCATCGCCTTTTGAGTTTATATTTCTTCTAGCCTTGATGACATGAATATTAAATTCTTTATAAAGTTCGTTAATGAACTCTGTATTCGCATTACTGGCCATAACAAGAACGCCTCTATTGCTCAATTCTTTAAAGGTGTTTCTTAATCTTTCTTGTTCCTTCTTCCCAAAGCCACCGGCGGTATAAGAGGTGAACGATTGTCCGCCAACCACATCGTATGGCGGGTCAAAGTAGACAAAATCTCCTGCTTTTGCAGTTTTCACCGATTCAGCAAAGTCTTTGCATAAAATGACTGGTTTCCTTTTGTAAAAGTATTTATGCAACGCTCGGATGTTGGCTTCATCGAAACAATGGATTTTCTCTTTACCATTGAACGGAACATTGAATTGTCCTTTACCATTAACGCGGTATAAGCCGTTAAAACATGCTTTGTTTAAGTAAATGCATCGAGCAGCTTTAACATAAATAGGCAATTTTACATAAGCTGTTTTCTTTTTATCCATAGCACGAACTTGATAATAATACTCTTTTGTATGATTGGCCTCGTGTTCTTTACAAGCGTTATAGAATTTGTTGAAGAGCTTCTTGTTTCTCAAACACTTATAAATATAAATAAGTTCTTTATTGGAATCATTAATTGTTGCATAGATTGGAGCAAGTTCTAAAAGAAGGGCGCCACCACCAACGAATGGTTCATAATAATGTCTAAACTTCTTAGGCTTAAACGCTAAGAGATGATTCATAATCTGACGTTTGCCACCCGCCCATTTAACAAAAGGTGATAAATTGCTCATAAATGCTCCTTTTTAAGAACTTTAGATCTTAAAAAACTATAACACAAAATTGGTCGATTATCTATTGTTATTAAGTAAATCTATTTACTGCGTTAAGTGACAATTTCACCACAACAGCAAGGTATATAATCACTCGAGTATAATTAACTTGTCTTCTTTGTCTAAGAAAGGAGGCTCGTTGATGACAAAGAAACATGTCTACAAAAGACTAACGATTGAGAATCGAATGGATATTCAGGCCGCGATTCATGATGGTAAGACGATCTCGGAAATCTCTCATATGTTAGGCGTGAATTAACCGAATAAATATATTTGCGATGCACTTAGTTTGTCATCTAACAAATATTGAATAAAAACATAAAAAAAACACAATATATTATATTGTGTAATTCTTATATGGTGACCCGTACGGGATTCGAACCCATGAATGCATGCGTGAAAGGCATGTGAGTTAAGCCACTTCTCCAACGGGCCACTTACGTGGCGCCTACCATAGGACTCGAACCTATGACCGATCGGTTAACAGCCGATTGCTCTACCGACTGAGCTAGGTAGGCGTGTTATTCAAAAGAATAACGCAAAGAGTATATTATCAAAACGATTGGCAATATGCAATGAGGAATTACTCTGTTCCACACTTCTTATGAATTGCCGCTACTAGTTGTCCGATCGTTTGAATTGATGTCATTTCTTCGTCGCTAAATTTGATTTTGTATTCATCTTCTAACTCGAGAATCAATTCGACCATATCCAAAGAGTCTAAACCATAATCTTTAAGGGTTTTCGATTCATCCACTTGTTCGATGTTTAAGCGCTTTTTAAAGTTTTCAAGAACGTTATTTGTTTTAGCCATGATGTTTATCCTCACTTCGTAGTATTATAGCAAAAAAACTTGTTTTGAAAGAAGCAAATTACACATAAAGAAAAAGGGCTTATAGCCCTTCATAACTAATCGTGAAGTTTCCCTGAGGGTTGACAGCCGGTAACGGCGTCTCAATCGGGGCCTCCACTTGATCGGCAACTTGTGTTGTCGCAGTCGTAAACGCGCTAATAAGTGCTACGCTAACTCCTGCAAAAATTGTAACGACTAATAAGACTCCTAAAAGTTGACCTTTGATCTCTGACATGTTTGTTCCTTTCTGATCAATTGTAATATCCGATGACGACACTCCTCGTAACCGTAATAACCATCGGTTCTTGACTCATAATTATTGTTTCGAAGGTTGTAGTCACATCATATATGTAAGTATCGCCAAAGCGCGGTGTGCAATTATTTATGCAAAATATTGTGGCATTTGCTCTTTCGTCAACGAAAGCAACTATTTCTGGAGTAATACCGCCTTGTTCAACAATTAAATGCCCTGCTGTCATAGCCACAGCATCTAAATTAGCGTGAACAATTTGTAGACAAATCAAATCACTTCCTAATAAAAATACGTTGATGACAAATAGAAAAGATAATATTAAACCGATACTAGATCCCACTAACGACACCTCCGATTGTGGCAATGATTCCGATCGTTATCATGATAGTAATTACTCCTGCACCAACTAAAGGAAAAATATTTAAGCTATCATAACTTTTTTGCGTTTTTTGAAGAGCGTCGGCATAGTGTTGGTCGGCTATTTTGCCAAAGATATTTTGAAATTGTAGAAGGCGAGTTTTATCATTGCCCTGATCAATCATCTGGTAAATGCAGATCATGGTTTGTTCAATAATTAAAGATGAAAACTTTTGGCCAAAACGTATAAAGGGAAATACCGACTTATCTTCGTCGATTTGTGCAATTAAAGTTTCTAAATACTCTTTTGCTGTTGGTGAAGCAAAATCAACAAGAGCCAGTAAAGAGTTATAAACATTCACCCCATTCGTAATGTGAATTTCAAAATAAGTGAACAATTTGACAAACTCCATTTGGAGAGAAAATATTTTCGTGGCTTTGAGTTTTGCATAGCGTTGCATGTTATAGATAATAAACATTAAAAAAACTAAAGGCAGCATCGCATAAAAATGGGGTTTACCAAAGAAAAAAATAATAGTTGCCACACCTATCAAAATTAAGATAATAAAAGCTATTTGCTTCTTGATTTCCTTTTTGTAATCAAGATTGGCCTCAGTAATAGATTTTTCAAAGGGAAGCATGGTGATTATCTCCAATAATTGAGGTATCAGTTAAACGAATTATTGCCATGTGAATCGAAAAAAGAAAAAGAGAAAAAAGAATAACGGTCATAACAGAGAGCAATAAGCCATTAAGCATTTGTGTATAAAAT
>JAEWUY010000122.1 GCA_023396795.1 Bacillota bacterium
GGCCTCAAGCAAATGATATAGACGGTTGCTGTTATAGGTTGTTGTTCGCGAGTTGGTATGAACAATTCCCACGCGATTTGTTGTTTGACTATATACTCCATCTTCGACATAACCAAGAGGGCGTGAAAATCCATCGGTTGATAAGAAACCAAGACGAGAGTCGACATGGTATACTTTAATGCCACTTTTTGACATGAGTCGCGGTTCGCTATTAGTTGGACTGGCGTCATGAGCATTTAGACCATTGGGAGAGTAAAACTCCAGCAAAAGATATTCGTCCATTGCTGTCTGATTCCAGTTATCTTTAATTAAAATTAAGTCACCGCTGCTATAAAAAGGACGAATTGTTATTTCGGTGGAGTCGCTAACAACATATGGTCTTGTCCAATTCAAAAGCATTTTTGAGTAGCCGGTATGATCACCAATACTATAATCCATCATATCGGCGCGCCCTGTTGGACCATAAGCTTCTCCATCAGTATTGTAATAATCTTCTAAGCCCAGCAAGTGACCGACCTCATGAACATACGTATGCGTGTCCGGTCGCCCTTCGGTTAAATAAGTTAATGAATAACTAGACCAACAAGTTAAGGTGTTACTTTGATTAATTGTAAAGGCCCAAAACATCTTGTTACGCGCTCCTTCGCCAGTTTCAGAAGGATGTGAGTAAACAAGATAAACGGGGACACGATTATCAGGATTACCGTCGACATAATAACTTGCTAAATCTCCATAAGTTGTTTGATACCAAGACAAAGCATCATTATAAATGTTACGAACAACAGAACTCTTTGATGATGAAGAACGAATGTCGGCGGCTTGATATGTGGAACGATACCAATCGCTAACGCGACCATCAAGAATTAACTTGCCATAACTTGCTTCGTTATAAAATCCGGCAACTGAGCGCCAATGGTTGTTTTGATTAATGCCAAAAAACGCATTCCTTAGTACTTCTAAAGAGCCATCTGTGCCTTCGCTCAACATTGATGAGGGGTAGTCGGCAAAATCAACAGGAATGACAAGTATCTTTTGTCTTGCTAAAGAGCGAATGCTTTTCCGCGTTCCTTTGTGGCGATAAACCGCTGTAAAATCGCTGAACGATTCTTCTTCGCCACTACCATTTAAATAAGTATAAGGAGAATAATTCCCTAATTTATAATAGCCGTCACCTTCAAACAATGAATGTTCATCGCGATCAACTTGATAATCATAAAAAGGGACAAATGAAGGAACGCTATAAGAGCATGAAGATAGAAGCAAAGCCGCAAGGGCTAAAACTGGAACAATAATCGACGATAATTTGAATCTAAGATGCATGTTGCCTATATAATACTATATTTTTGTGATTCTGATTGTGGCAGAACTTGACGATACGCCGACGAATTGAATGGTATAAAGTAAGAAATCTTTTTCTTCATACAATTAGTCCTCCGCTTTTATCATAATGAATTGTCTTAATATATAAACTAATTTGCACGTATTTTTACTTGTGCAAATTGTGAATTAACCTCCGCGAATTCAATCGTGTATGGGAAGATACTTCCATCATTCATTGTCATTTTGCTGCCAAGCGGAAATGCTGTCTTGTATTCTTCAAACGTAAAAGTCATACCACTTTTGAATAAAGTCTTATCGCTTGCTATTGCAAGGGCGCTGGCCATATAACGCGTATTTTTAGCTGCATCAACAACCGATAGCAATTTGAAAGAACTTTTGTGATCAGTGATTGTAGCCCACGAACTTGAATTAGAGGCTCCAACATATGAACCGCTAATTAGATCATCGACATATTCGCCAGAGTTAGGTTTAAACAAGCGTGAATCAACGTGATACATGCGAATGCCAGGAATTGTAAAACCGCGACGGAAGTTTCCGGGATAAGCTGCTACTGCATCTTTTTCGTTAAGACCATCAGGCGTATATAGTTCAATCAATAAGTATTCGTCAAACGGATTTCCGTTCCAGTCATGGGTTAAAAGAATCGACTGTCCGCTACTTGAAGCTGGCAAAAGTTCGATATCAGCATCACCGGTCACAACATAAGGATTTGTCCAGCCTAAGGCAAATTTAGAATAACCATTATGATCAATAATGTTGTTGTCCATCATGTCAATCGCCCCCATCGGGGAAGTTTTGCCATCATAATCGTAATAATCATCTAAACCGAGCAAATGGCCGGTTTCATGAATGAATGTGTGGGCGTCTAAACCATCTGGACCATAACCTTCGTACATAAAATCATAACTTGCCCATCCATATGTATAAGGTGTCGGATTTGCGACGTTTTTATTATTTGAATTATAAAAGTTCCACGATACAAAAGCCCAAAAAAGATCGCTGACATTTGAAGGAGCGGAGTACACCAGCCAAACGGCATCAATATGTCCGTCGTCATCATTATCATAATCAGTAATTTCAATTTGGTTTTGTGTTGTTTTCACCCAATTAACAGCCTCGTATAAAAGTTTTTCCACCGCATCTCGCCGCGAGCTTTCACGTTGCTCCATCTCGGCAATTGTATAGCCGGTATAAAACCAATCCGTTACAAGCCCACTTAAAGTTAAGCGTCCATAACTTGATTGATGATAAAAGCTGGCTACTGATTGCCAACTAGTTTCGGCTTCTTCACCAAACATCATTTTTTCGATGTCGCCATGAACCTCGCTATTGGCATTAGCTTCATAGCCCTCGATCACAACAGGAATAACTAGAAGATTCGTTGTTCCGATGCTTGGAATGCCGTCCATTCCTGCGGCCCGTGAAATATCGTAATAAGTCAGGTCAACATTCGGAGCTTGATAAAAGGCATCGTACGTCGGCGTGCCGGTCGTATCCGAAATCGAGCTGCCAGTGGGAGCGCAAGCCGCCAAGAGAAGTAACGGGAGAGTGATAAAGGGTACAAGAGTCTTTTTCATATAATTAGTACTGCTATCTAAGATAGCATCCTTAAGGATTTGTTGCAATGTTAGTGCTATTTGCTAAAAGAAAACCCTCCGGAAATCCAGAGGGTTAGCTAAAACTGGATTGGAAACTAGGCGAGCGAGAAAGTAATCGTCGCTTCTTCGTCGTTCATCGCTGTAACTTCGAACTTGTAGCCTAGTTTTTCATCATTATTAAGGGTGAAATCAACGAAAGTATCCACTCCGAAGGTGTCACCAACTTGCCACATCATCGAAGAGTTATAACGAGCAAATGAGCTGTTTTTAAGCGTATTTAA
>JAEWUY010000012.1 GCA_023396795.1 Bacillota bacterium
TTGTGATAGCTAGGAATAACGACGTTGGTGGCATTTCCGCCATAGGAAATGACAATATAACCGCTTCCATCAAGAGTCGAGGAAAAAGTAAATTCCGCAGGATTTCCTTCTGTCCATTTAGCGTGCAAAGTTACGTCTTCTAAGACACGATAAGGGAAACTGACGATATTAATATATCCTGATTCTAAAAACCATCCTTCGAGAATCAGAGTTCCATTTTCCACTAATGGCATAACATCAATCTGAGCGGCAAAAACTGGGTCTAATGTCGCAGTGCAATATGTTTCAAAATGAACCCAGTGGGGATCGTTAGGCACTTCAGTCCCTTCCGTATCACTGGAAGAGGATGAGTTGTTAGTATCAGTAGCATCGCTGGTCGATGCGTCATTACCGCATGATACGAGGGCAAAGAGTAATGGCAATATTAGAAATTTGATTTTTTTATTCATAAGCATGTTTTTCTCGTTGATAGAATTATAACAATTTTTAGTTTTTTCACAAATAGCATTTTGACACCTGTCTTAAATATAATATTTAATTTTTCGCTAGTTTAGTATAATAGGACTAAAGTATACGCAAAACGGAGCCTGATTATGAAATTCATCCCCCACCTTACTATTCTTATTACAACGCTTATTGGTGCCATCACACCATTAGAAATTAATCAAAATAATGTTCTCGCTGATGCAGGCATTACGATCCATTATCGTGGTGACTATACTACTCCATATATGCATTACTGGGATGGTGTTCCCAGTGGTGTAGTGGCCAATACCACTTGGCCTGGAGAAGCCTTAGTCAAAGATAGCGGGAGCGATTGGTATACAAAAACATTCCCAAGTTTGACTTCCATTAAAATGGTGTTTAACAATAATACCTCGCCACAAACTGGCGACCTTCAAAGATCAACCGGTGAGTGGTGGTTCGAAGGTCAAGGGACTGGTGGCAAATGGTACAGTCAAGATCCTGATACGATTGAAGAGCCGGAATTTGAAAATGCGGGCTTAATAAATATTCACGTTAAATCTCCGGCTATTGTACCGAAGATTCGTTATTACGGCAGTGAACCTGCTGGTTTATCGGTCAGCATTCCTTTAAATATGCTTTCCGAGACTAACGGTTGGTATCGATATGGTTTTAATAAACTTAATAGCATTAAAGCGAAGTTTACAATCGGGGCAAGTGAAAGCGAAGAATATGTTTTCACCCAAGGCGATTGGTATTTAAAAGATGGAGTGTTAACCGATTTTAAACCTAAAGAAGGCGCCAGTGGTGGCAACGACTTCCGCGAAGAAACAATCTATTTTGTGATGACTGCTCGTTTTTATGATGGCGATCCTTCCAATAATGTTCATTGCTGGGATGATAAAAAAGCTAATAATCCAGATAGTGATCCGGCCTGGCGGGGTGATTTTAAAGGATTAATCGAGAAACTCGATTATATCAAGGCGTTAGGTTTTTCAGCCTTATGGATTACTCCGGTCGTCGAAAATGCTTCGGGATACGATTATCATGGCTATCACGCCATTGATATGTCGCAAGTTGACCCACGTCTAGAAGTTCCGGGTGCCACCTATCAAGATTTAATCGATAGTGTCCACGCCAAGGGTATGAAAATTATTCAAGATGTTGTCTTTAATCACTCCGGAAACTTTGGAGAAGAGAATCTCTTTCCAATGTTCGAAAAGGATTATACAAAGCCAGATGAAGTTGCTAATTTAAAAATTACCGATCCTTATAATGTTTTACCTGATGATTACGCGACTTTAAGCGGTTACGCTCAATATGGTTCACGCATTAATGCTATGAAGGAAGATATGAACGATTTCCGTCATATTTACCATCACGAAAAGAGTATGGGCTATGAACAATATATCGAGCAAATTGGTCAGATTGCTGGGGACTGTGTTGATTTAAACACCGAAAATCCCTATGTTACTGATTATTTGATCGATGCCTATAATCGCTATATTGATATGGGCGTTGACGGTTTTCGAGTAGATACCGCTAAACACATCTCCCGACTTGTCTTTGACAAAGTCTTTAATCCTGCCTTTCAAGCACGTGGTGGCGATAATTTCTTCATGTTTGCCGAAGTATGCACGCGTGTTAGAGAAGTTTGGAATCACGGTCAACCTGCTGACTCTGCTCCTTTCTATACTTGGAAAGAACAAAAAGATTATCCTTGGTCGACCATGGAAGAAAGAACCGAATCTGCCAAGGCTAACTGGTACGATAATTTATCAACCTATAATCAACCAACAAGTAATAACCATTACCTTAATGGCAATAATTATCGCCCTGTCGACTACAGCAAGAAAAGTGATCTTAATGTTATTGATTTTCCGATGCACTGGAACTTTAAAAACGCTTGGGACGCTTATAACGTCGCTCGTGGTAACGATCACGTTTATGCTGATGCGACCTGGAACGTTACCTATGTTGACTCCCACGACTACGCTCCTGATGGCGCACCTGAGGGCGAAAGATTTAATCAACCTCAAGACGTTTGGGCTGAAAACCTCTCTTTGATGTTTACCTTTAGAGGCATACCAGCTATTTACTATGGTACCGAAATCGAATTTCAAAAAGGCAAACGAATTGATGTTGGTCCGAACGCTCCTTTAAGCGATACCGGTCGTGCCTATTTTGGTGATCACATTTCTGGTTCTTTAAGCGTTAATGATTTTGGTAAATATAGTAACGCTAGTGGAGCTGTTGCTAATACTCTTAACCATCCACTCGCTAAACATATCCGGACCTTAAATCTCATTCGTAGAGCGGTTCCTGCTCTGCAGAAGGGTCAATATTCAACCGATAACATTAGTGGTGGCATGGCTTATAAACGCCGTTTTACTGACAGCACAACCGATAGTTTTGCCCTTGTTACTGTTTCGGGTGGCGCGACTTTTAATAACATACCAAACGGGACATACGTTGATGCAGTTACTGGCGACACCAAGGTTGTTTCTAATGGTAGCCTTGTCGCTTCAGCGTCCGGTAAAGGCAATATTCGCGTTTATGTTTTAAGTACTAATTTGACACCTGCTCCAGGCAAGGTGGCCGAATACGGTACGTATATTCGTTAGACTTATTTATTTCGACCCGAACAATAGTGACGATTTGTCGTCATAAGTATTGAAATTGCATCTTAAAAAAGATAATATATTTAAGTTGTTCGGGACCTTTTGGGGCTGTAGCTCATCTGGGAGAGCGCCTCCATGGCATGGAGGAGGTAGCGAGTTCGATCCTCGT
>JAEWUY010000047.1 GCA_023396795.1 Bacillota bacterium
CTGCCGCTCTTGTTTTGGCTATTGCTCTTGATCCGAAATTTATTCCTTTGGTTTTCCTTTTTGCAACCGCCGGATTATTATCTTCAATTATTGGGGTGGCAACAGCAAATATTGGCAAACATGGTAATCCGACAAGAGCTTTGAATAGTAGCACATACATAACTACTGGAATCTATTTTGTATTAACGGCGGTAATTACCGTTTTGTTTGACTATGTCATCGATATTGGAACTGGTCATGTTTATTGGTTTATCTGGGGATCGACCGTTTTGGGTCTTCTTGTTGGTGTTGTCATCGGTCTGGCCACCGACTACTTTACTGATGATAGTCGTAAACCTGTTCACATGGTTGCTCTGGCTTCAGAATCAGGGCCGGCCTTTACCATTTTATCTGGCATATCATATGGTTTTTTAAGTGTATTTCCCGCGATGGTAGGAATTGGCGTTTCAGCTTTAGGTTCATATTTTTTAACAATGAACATCTCGACAACCGCTCCGGCAACTGCTGGAATGTTTGGCATATCGATGGCCGCTGTCGGCATGCTTTCAATCGTGGGCATGATTATTTCTAATGATGCTTACGGACCAATCGTCGATAATGCTCGTGGCTTAGTTGAAATGGGCAATCTTGGCGAGGAAGCTTTAGAAATTACCGATCGACTTGATAGCGCTGGTAATACAGTTAAAGCCGTAACCAAAGGCTTTGCAATTGGCGCAGCCGGTTTAACGGTTATTGCTCTTTTAGGCGCGTTCATGTCTGAGTCTAATGCTCTTGGAGCGAATTTGACTGGTTTTGATGTCATGGATCCGGTTATTTTCTTTGGCCTTCTTGTTGGAGCAGCTGTGCCAGCTGTTTTCTCGGCCTTACTTATGCTTGGTGTTAATCGCAATGCTCAGAGGATGATGAAAGAAATCCATCGTCAGTTCAATGATATTCCCGGTCTTAAAGAGGCTAAGGAAGGCGTTGAACCAGAATACGATAAGTGCATTGATATTGCTACAAAAGGCGCATTAAGTGAACTCGTTATCGCTGGACTGTTTGCCATTCTTGTCACAATTGCTGTTGGTTTCATTGGCGGAGTTAAAGCCATTGGCGGTTTCCTAGTAGGTAACATCGTCGTCGGCTTGTTATTAGCTTTGTTTATGTCGAATTCTGGTGGTCTTTGGGACAATACGAAAAAGTATGTTGAATCCGGTCATCATGGTGGTAAAGGAAGCCCGGCACATAAAGCCGCAGTTACAGGCGATACTGTCGGCGATCCCTTTAAGGATACGGCTGGTCCTTCAATCAATACGCAAATTACAGTTGTGTCTTTAGTTGCCTCGTTAATGGCGTATATTTTTATCGCTTATAGCCTATTTTAAAATCAGCAAATTTAATAAAAAAAGCCACAAATTGTGGCTTTTTATTTGTCAATTAATCAGTTATTTTTTTAAAAAGCGTTTCTTTTCTTCAGGAACATCAAAACCAAGCGTTCCTCCTGGATTCATAATATTATCGGGGTCAAAGTGATGCTTTAATGTTTTAAGAACTCCATATTCTGTTTTGCCAAGAGAGCCCTCCAACCACGGTCCAAACATCTTGCCAATTCCATGATGGTGTGACATGGAAGCCCCGGATTTCTGAATAGCATCAAGAATGCCACCGTGATACGAAATATAATCATCAATATTATTCATTTTGGTTATAAAAATAAAATAGAGATTTGCGCCCTGCGGATAAGCATGCGATAAATGTGTCGTGACGACTGTGTCAGGGCGAGAGTGACAATATTCGCGAACACTTTTGTGAACAGCATCCATATTTGACCATAGTACCGAACACTCAAGAGTATCGGTGAGAATGCCAAAATCCTGCATTGAGTCACGCAAATACGGATCACTAAAGCGTCCTTTTTCCCAAGATTTAGTAACAAGGCCAGTTAAACTCATACCCCCATGTTTGCGGGCGATTCGTTTAATATTTTTGGCAACATTTTTGGCAAAGCCTTTCTCGCCTTCACTCCAGCCAAGAAACAAGCTTCTTTCCATCGGCTTATATCCGCCGATTTTAAATAGTTTGGCCAGAGGCGAATCATCAACCCCATATAAGCGCATCATTAAATCGGTTTCTTCAGCGTCAGAACAGCGAAAGACGGAAGCAAAACCGGCTTCGCATTGCATCATTTCGCGTGTTGCATTTTGAGCATCTTGCCAGTTATGAAACATAAAGGAAAAACATTTACGATTTTCTTTGGTGAGTCGGAAAACGCGTAAGGTGACATCTGTTAAAACTCCAAAAGCGCCTTCGCTTCCCATCATAATGTGATTTAGCGATGGACCCGTAGCTTCGCGAGGATAAGGCGAGGTCACAATATTACCGATGGGGGTTGCGTATTTTTGTTCGAGAACTAAGTCTTCAATTTTCCCATAATAAGTTGAGTTTTGACCAGCCCCACGCGTGACGACCCAGCCTCCAACCGAACTATATTCAAAAGATTGAGGAAAGTGACCGCAAGTATAAGCTCTTTTA
>JAEWUY010000017.1 GCA_023396795.1 Bacillota bacterium
ATCAGGCTATAATCAAATTGTGCGAATTTCAAGAGAAGATTATGGCCGAAGTCGGTGTTGCAAAGCGAGAGATTGTTCTTTATCGTGTCAGCGACGAAATCGAAAAAGACATTAAAGATCGCGCTGAAAAACGCCTAATCAAGGCTATTTCTATTTTTGATAAACTCGAACGCCAAAACGCCATCGATGATATTCAAAAAGAAGTTATTACCGATTATGAAAATCGTAAATATGATAGCGATAAAGTCGCTAAACAAACTGTTTCAATGGTCAAAGAAGTCTTAGAAACCATTGTCGCTAACGAAGTTAGACGCTTAATTACTGAAGATAAAATCCGTCCTGATGGCCGTAAAGTTGATGAAATTCGTCCTTTGTCTGCGCAAGTAGATTTACTACCAAGAACCCATGGTTCAGCAGTATTTACAAGAGGCCAAACACAAGTCTTATCCATCACCACGCTCGGAGCTTTAAAGGATGAACAAATTATTGATAACCTGACATCCGAAGACACAAGAAGATTCATGCATCACTATAATTTTCCACCTTATTCAGTTGGAGAAGTTGGTCGAATGGGCAATCCTGGTCGTCGGGAAATTGGTCATGGCGCCTTAGGTGAAAGAGCCTTATCCTATGTCATTCCTAACGAAGAAGAATTTCCATATACGATTCGGGTTGTTAGTGAAGTTCTCGAATCAAACGGTTCTTCCTCACAAGCTAGTATTTGTGCAGGATGTATGTCACTGATGGCGGCCGGCGTTCCAGTTAAAGCAATGGTTAGTGGTATTGCCATGGGCCTTGTTACTTCCGGACCTTTAGACGGCAAACACCCTTATACAATTTTGACTGATATTCAAGGTCTTGAAGATCACTTTGGTGATATGGACTTTAAAGTTGCTGGTACAGCAAATGGAATTACAGCTTTACAAATGGATATTAAAATCCGCGGTATTACTCGCGACGTTTTAAAAGAAGCACTTGCTGAGGCTCACAAAGCTCGTGAAGCGGTTCGCAATGTCATGCTTGAGGCTATTGCTGAACCACGGCAAGAAGTTGGTAAATATGCTCCTAAACTTGATAAAATGCGAATCGATATTGACAAAATTCGCGATGTTATCGGTACGGGCGGCAAAGTTATTAACGATATTATTGCCAAATGCGATGACGTCAAGATTGATATTGATGACGATGGCTTTGTTGTGATTTATCACATGAATCGTGAATCAATTAATAAAGCTAAACAGATGATTGAAGATATCGTTCGTGTTGCCAAAATCGGCGAAGTGTTTGAAGGTACAGTCACTCGGGTTGAAGACTATGGAGCATTTGTTAACCTTTTTGGTAATGTTGATGGTCTTTGCCATGTCTCGCGTTTAGGTTGGAGTTATGTGGCTAACGCGAGCGATGTTGTTAAAGTTGGTCAAAAATTGAAAGTTATTGTCACTGAAATTGATGATCACGGCAAAGTTAAAGTCTCACATCGTGAGTTTACTGATAAACCAGAAAACTACGTTGAACGTCCCGAACGTCCGGCTTTTAACAAAGGTCCAAGAAAACCTTTCCGTAAATAGTAAGTAAGACTATATAGTCTTATATATAAAAAAAGAGGTGTTTTTGATGTACGATGTAATAGTAATCGGGGCTGGCGTCGTTGGCGCCCTGACGGCTCGCGAACTGTCAAAATACAGGCTTCGTGTCCTCGTTATTGACAAAGAAAATGACGTCGGCAATGAAACAACGATGGCTAATTCGGCTATCGTTCATTCGGGTTACGACCCGGCTCCGGGCTCACTTAAGGCGCGTTTTAATGTCGAAGGTAATGCCATGTTCGACGCCTTATCCGAAGAACTGGATTTTCATTTTGGCCGAGTTGGAAGTTTAACATTAGCCTTCAGCGAAGAACAAATTCCTGTGCTTCTAGCATTACGCAAGCAAGCTCGCGAAAATAACGTTGAAGTTAAATTGTTAACGCCCGAAGAAGTTCTGGAAATGGAACCTAATATTAATCCTGACGTTAAAGGTGCTTTATTTGCTCAATCATCGGGCATTGTCGACCCTTTTAACATGACAGCTCACGCGATGGAAAATGCTCTCGATAACGGCGTTGAACTCCATTTAAATGAGGAAGTAATCGCCATTGAAGACAAGCAAGATCTTGATTATTTCCTCGTCAAAACAAGTAATGAAACTTATCAAAGCAAGATTGTTATCAATTGTGCAGGTGTTTTTGCTGATAAAATCGCCGCTATGGTTGGTGATGTTGATTTCTCGATTCGCCCTCGTAAGGGGGAGTATTTAATTCTCGACCACTATTCGCCCGATTTAGTAAATGCGACAATTTTTCCTCTTCCTAGCGATAAGGGCAAAGGCGTTCTAATTTCACCGACGACAAGCGGTAATTATATTTTGGGACCGAGCAGTGAATTCGTTAATGATAAAGACGATCTCGCCACTGATCGACCAACAATTGATTATGTCAAAAAGTCTGTACAAAACCTTATCCCGTCCGTGCCATTTGGTGAGACAATTCGCGCTTTTGCTGGCTTAAGGGCTTCGTCTAATCGTGGAGATTTTATCGTAGAAGCCATGAAAGATCACGATCGCTTTATTAACGTGGCTGGAATTGAATCTCCAGGTTTGGCCTCTTCACCCGCCATCGCTAAATACGTTGTCGAAGACCTGCTTAAAAGTAGATTGTCATTGACTCTCAATCCTGATTTTAATCCTCGCGTTCGCCGTTATTTAAATCTCAAAGCCCTTTCGATTGATGAGCAAAATGAACTCATCAAACAAAATCCACGCTATGGACAGATTATTTGCAATTGTGAAAAAATATCGCTTGGTGAATTAGACGATTTAATGTCTCGGAGCCTTCCTCCGCGAACTGTGAAAGCCGTCAAAAAGCGGACAAGAGCTGGCTTTGGCAAATGCCAAGGC
>JAEWUY010000063.1 GCA_023396795.1 Bacillota bacterium
ATTGTATTGTTTGTTGAGCTTCATTAATAAACTCTTGGCGACCTTCTTCGTTTTCTCGCGCAAATTTTTTATATTTGTTATCAACACTATGATGATTAAAAACAACAGGTATAACCGTCGTTAAAAAGCGATAATCGCCACCGCCATTAACAAAATCCTGCCACACCAACATGCCGAGACGATCACAGTGATAATACCAACGTGGTGATTCGATTTTAATGTGTTTGCGAAGCATATTGAAACCTAAATTCTTGGCGAGATTAATATCATCGATATACGCCTTATCACTAGGCGGAGTTAATAAGCCATCATGATAATAACCTTGATCGAGTAAACCACTTTGAAATAAAGGCTTATTATTTAAGCAAAGGCGTTTAATACCAGCTTCGTCTTTGATAATCGAGATTTTGCGCATGCCAAAGTAAGAAGCAACGCTATCTTCTGATAAATTAACAGTAAATTTGTATAAATAGGGATCTTCAACACTCCACGGATGCATATTTGGCAAGTCGACAATAATTGGTGTGTTACTTTCCCCGATAATAAGCCGCTTTTCAATATTAAGCTTAACTTCTTTATTAACTGGTGAGCTAACGATAATTTCCACTTTTTTTTCGTCGAATAGCGGCGTGACTTTTAAAGAAGAAATATATTCAAATGGTGTACTTTCGAGCCACACCGGCATATAAATGCCACTTTGTGGCGTGTACCAAATACCCCCACGCTTAATCTTTTGCTTACCGCGACTATGATAAGAAGTATCGCTAAGATCTTTGACAATAACGATTAAGGTGTTTCGGTCTTGTAAATAATCTTGGATTTCAAACGAGAATGGTAAAAAACCTCCGACATGTTCACCTAATAAATGCTCATTAAGATATACTTTCGCGCTTTGATCAACGGCCTGAAAATGAAGGAAAACGCGACCTTTGACAAAACCTGGTTCTAAAGAAAAACTTCGCCGATAAATCAAATACTCATCAGGCATCACGACACGATTAACTTTTGACAATGGTGATTCCGGAGAAA
Source organism: Bacillota bacterium (assembly GCA_023396795.1). GTDB lineage: Bacteria > Bacillota_I > Bacilli_A > RFN20 > CAG-826 > UBA1424. The sequence goes on from JAEWUY010000063.1 coordinate 1,030, forward strand.
AAGGGACGAGTATTTTGCCGAAAAAGGTTTTAGGAACATCGTCACTAGAATTAATTAGATAATCCCACTCACCATTCAGCGATAAATAAGAATCGCGGACCATCTGCATGCGGGGATATTCGCTTAAAGGTATTTCGTTATGCTTGTTCATGGCTCTTTTCCAAAGCCTTTGCTTTCTTATCTTTGATAATTAAGATTATCACTGGGGCAATCGCCAGCAATAAGACAATGGCTGCGGCAATATAAATATATTCGTTAGGAAGTTTTGTGGCAATGCCATACTCATTAAGATAAGTATTCGCGGTGTTATTATAAGCAGCTTCGCCAATAAAAGGTCCAGTAACCATCGGAATTAAAACGACAAAAATCATACGTATGCCTTGAAATAATCCGACTTCATTACGCGGAGTATAATCACGAATCTTAGAGCCAAGTACCGCGGTTGAGATCATATAACCAGACATCAAGATGATGCCCATGGTAATTAATAAAGGCATCGATTTAGCAAAAAACATGCCGATCATTCCGACAAGAGTCACACCTAATGAAGGTAGTAAAATACGATTTTTGCCAATCTTATCCATAAACCCTCCGATGAGGACGGTAAAAAGACAAGCCACTAGTAAAACACTGCCCATAATAATCGTAAAATCAAGACCGACAAAACCGAGATTGTTTTGAATATAAATCAAAAAGTAAGGCATGAATGTTTGAATGGCAATCGCAAACGCCAAGAAGGACAATAATGTTAAATACAATAGAGGGTTAGCCTTAACAACACTGGGCTTAAAGCCATAGAAAATATTTTTGATGTATGTTTCTTCCTTGTTTGGACGGGCCACATCTTTGGGAAAAAGAAAAATCGAAACAACACCCGCTAACAAAGTTAGTCCCCCAAAGATTAAAAAGAAAGTAAACCAACCCGCGCCACTCGCCATGCCTGAGAAACCGCCAAAAATTGCAAGCATAGATAGGAGAGGCAAAATAGCGAGAACAGATTCGATTTTGCCACTTGTTAAAGGTGTGGAAATATCGGTGGCGTAGGCATTGAAAGCCGCATCGTTGGCAGTACTTCCGAAGAAAGTCATCACACAATCAAGAATAATAATAAAAACACCCGCCAGCATGGCAGCATTTGCCGCTGGGAATAAATAAGCCATATTTTCGGTTGTTAAAAAAGCAAAGGAGATGACGGAAAGACCCCAAGCAATATAGCCAAAGGAGATGAATACTTTACGCTTACCAAGCCGATCAGATAATGCGCCCATCAATAAGGTAGTAATAGTTGCTGCTGCAGCACTAAAAGCCACCATCCACGGAACATAGGAAGCATCTTGGGTTTGCTCAAAAATAAATAAGTTAAGAAACATATTCTCGATCGTCCAAGCAAATTGACCAACTAAGCCGACAATAATTAACGAAAACCAATTACGAACTCCAACTTTATGCATGATTACCACCTCAGGTTCGGAAGCTTATCCCAAACCGATTTAAAATAGCGTTTTTGTTCACCGACATTAAAACCATCATGGTCGATATTATTAATGAATTTCTTTATGTCTGCTTCTGTATACTTTTGGGCCATTAGTTTCTCAAGAATATCAACTTCGTCTGATGCTTTAGCGATTAATTCGAGAAATGATTCGTTATGAAGCTGGTTGCTCACGCAATCACGCCACTCGTCTTTGCGGTCGTTTAAGACATCAAGAATATCATTGTTTTTGACTTTACGAGGCGTCACCATGGCGTTAATCGCACCTTTGGGGGCCACTAAGCGAAAAATATTTTTCTTCACGCCTAAAGGCGAATGAAAAATTACTTGGCAAAATTTCATGTCCTTCCAAGAAATGTAGTAAGAATCTTCTTTAATATAGTCATTATTAAATAAATCTTTGGCGAGTCGATACATCATCAGCGATATAAGACGGACCTTATTTTTATCGGCTTTAATAGCCTTCCTTGGAGCGACTTTAATATTAAACCGCTCTTTAATCAAACAGTCGATGTATGACTCATAAGAAGCATGAGCGGCAAAATAATATTTGCGTTCGTCATCTCGGCTTGGAAAACCAGTGCGATAAAAGACGAATGGATGGCAATTGCGATCCATAATGTAATGAAGAAAAAGACCGCGAATAAATGTTAATAAAATTTCTTTTTCGCGACCTGCTTTATTTTCAGCATATTGGAGTAAATAAAAATATGCTTGGGAAACATCAATATGATGAAGGAATGTTCCAAAGTCGCGAATCGCTTTGATGTCTTGTCGTTTCTTTAGGCTATAACCATAAAAAAAGAAAACATCGGGACCCTGACCCCCTAAATATAAAACATCATTATCGTCGTTAGTTTCTGCTCGCATTCTGGCAAAAGCGTAGTGCGTCATAATCGCTGGCATATTAATCTCCTTTGATATGAATATTCTACTTTATATTTAATCACAATTTATATACTTTGGTTAGTGACTTTATAAATAAAAAGACGGGAATAACCCGTCTTAAAGTAAATATTGTGTCTTTATTTTGGTGCTTCGACTTGTTTTGGGGCGAGACCTTTATTGTGAAGCTCGTTAACATCATTCCAGGTGTGAAGGAATAAATATTGGGCAACGAGGGGTCCAATACCAATCATTGATCCAACGATGAGCCATAAAATATAAGTTCCACCGGTAACGCGTGGGCTTTGTCCGCGAACGCGAATAAATTTGCCCCATCTTTCGATGATGTTGTAACTCCAAACGAGTCCATAGATGCCTAGTGTCAAAATTGAAAAAAGAATGTAAAGAAGAAGACCTTTGGTATTTTTACCGTCTTCCTTACATGTTTCGTCAGTTTCTTTAGCGGCAGCGTAAATGATGTACATGCCATAAATTCCTAATGTCAAAAAGCTAAAAATCAAATACTTTAATAGACCGCGATTTGTTTTAAGTTCCATATGCCCTCCAGCTATAAACTTCGATGATATCTCCATTAGAACATACCAAAAAAGCAGACACAATATAATTTTGGCAATGTTTTAAGCGAATTTATAATTGAATATTCTTAAGATAACTACGTCTTTTTTTGTGTTGCTCTTTACGAAAGAATTTCCACTGCGCTTGAACTTGTATATTATTTTCGAGATTTAGATTCGTTTCGCAGTATGAAATATTTTCGCGAATCATACCTTGAATTAATTCGCGTAAAATAATCGCGTTTACGCCAAAAGATTGATAACTAGGCAAAACAGCAATTAAGCCAAGATCAATAACTTCCGGCTTTTTGAGAATTTTGAACATCTTGCGAAGTGTCGAAAGATTAAGACGCCCTCCGCTTTGCTGAAAGGCTGGTCCAAGGGATGGCACAGATAAACCAAAAGCGATGACGTTTTCGCGTTCGTCACAAACAGTAATCATAAATTTATGACTTAACAGAAACATAAACTGCGTAATAATCTGTTGTTTCATTTCTTTCGTAAAAGGCACGGTACCATAAAGAACTTTGTAGCCTTCGTCTAGACAATGAAAAATACCGTCCATATATTTTCTAATATAATGCCTTTTGTTGCGCCCGGATCCAATGTGCAAATTAAACTTTTCCATGACGGCATTAGCGACACGATCTAAGGTTGGATCAAGACTTTCTGGACAAAAAAGTTTATATTCGAGCCAATCAACTTCTTTGGCGTATCCACAGTTTTCAATCAAGCGACCATAGTACTCATAGTTATATTGTTCTTCGAACGTCGCAATTTGATCAAAGCCCTCAATTAAAAGACCTTCTCTTTCTAAATCGCTATAACCAAGCGGTCCACACACCATGTGCATACCATTGTCAAGCGCCCACTTTTCTAATGAGGAAAACAAGGCATCAGCCACTTCTTGATTATCGATGGCGTCAAAACGCGTAAAGCGCGCTCTTTTTTCACCTGTTTTCTGATTGCTTTGGTTTTGAATAATTCCCGAAATACGGCCGACAACTTTGTCACCGTCAAAAGCCAGGAAAAAAGATGATATTGATGTTTTATAATAAGCGTTTCGTTTGGAAAATACCTTCATCTCATCACCATATAATGGTGGAACAAAATAGGGATTTCCTTTGTATAGGTCAAGTGGGAATGAGACGAATTGATGGCGCATTTTGCGCGTCTTTACTTGTTTAATTGTTATCATTTTTTAAGTGTGCAACGGTTAGATTATATCAATCATTGAAAGCAAAAGAAAGAATAGAATCGTTATAAAAACAGGCATTTATAATATTGGAAAACACTATTTTTTCGCAATCAAATGTTTAAGCAAAGTCTTTGCTGCTTCTTGTGGACCTTTCATTTCAAACCCTGAAACGGCAAGTCGAGTGTATAGTTCGCCAATTGCAACTTTGTCACGATATAGAACTTTAAAATATTGTTTAAGTAATATTTCGGTTTGTTCTTTTCTTTGCACAGGGCCAAAGGGGTTAGCAAAGTAAGAACTTACTAAGCCAACTTCACTCGTTGTTCCTTTAGCTTTTCTTTGACC
>JAEWUY010000066.1 GCA_023396795.1 Bacillota bacterium
GCCGTGAGACGCCGATTGTCAGGGCTAAATCCTCCTGCGTCATGCCGTTTCTTTTTCTGATTAGATTCAGGTTTTTTTCAAAGCTCATATGTATTTGTCTCCTGCCATAATTATCGATAGGTGAAAAATAGAAGTCGACCAATTTATCATAACAAAAAAAGTAAGGTTTTCCTTACATTTTTGTGTTTTGAGAAATAAAAAGCCTTGATTAACCTGCAATCAAAGCTCGTCTTTACAATGGCATCCTCTAGGCGATTCGAACGCCTGACCTACGGCTTAGAAGGCCGTTGCTCTATCCAGCTGAGCTAAGAGGACATATTGCTATACTAATATAGTATTTTGACTTTGACTTATCAACACAAAAAAGATTATTGTTCGAGCCTTTCTTTGACTCGTAAGGCGACGTTTTTTGGTAATAGTTGTTCGAGTTCTTCGAGAGCGGCTTTTTTTAGTTCATTAATCGACTCATAATTGCGATACAAAATCTCAATGCGCCGCTTACCTAATCCCTCTATATTATCGAGAATACTCGCTTTAAAAGTTTTTTTCCGTACTTGGTGATGAAAGCTTATTGCAAAGCGATGAACTTCATCTTGCATTCGCATGAGCAAGAAAAAAAGTGGTTTGTTACTTTGTAAATCATATTTTATTCCATTAGCGTCAATTAAACCCTCTGTTTGGTGGCGATCATTTTTATAGAGGCCAAATACTGGAATAGAAAGTTCAACTTTACTTAGAGCTTCGTTGGCAGCGTTGACTTGAGGTAAACCCCCATCAACAAGGACTAAATCTGGTTTCCGTAGGTTGTCATCTTTAAGGCGTTTATAACGTCGAAAAACGACCTCGTTCATACTGGCAAAATCATCGCGCTTTTCCTCGCCTTCAATATGAAATTTCCGGTACATTTTTTTCGCGGGTTCGCCATTAATAAAAGCGACCATGGCCCCCACTGGTGAGGCGCCTTGTAAATGCGAATTGTCGAATAATTCAATATAGGTCGGAGTTTTAATGCCAATCGTTTTTGCCAATTCGGTTAAAATTCCGAGATTATTATCAGTCAAGCGTGCCGTCATAAAATGTTCATCAAGACCTTGGCGAGCGTTCACGCTAGCCATATCGACAAGGTCATAAAGGGCACCACGACTTTTGTATATGACTTTAATGTCATAAATTTCTTCAATTCGCGCCTTTAGTCCATAAATATTAGCGATAATTTGTTGAGGCAAGGAATGAGTTTGATAATATTGCAAAATTAAATCGGCCACTAAATCAAGGTTTTCACCAAACTGTTCGACGACAAACACTTCTTTGCCGAGTAGAATTCCTTGACGAAAAGTTAATAAGGCCAAGGCCAAATAACCATCACGAGTGACGTATGCAAAGATATCGCGATCGATGTGGTCTTTGACTTCCATGCTTTGCGGTTGATTAATGTGTTCAATGGCCTGCAGTGTTTTCTTGTATTCATTAGCGGTCTCGTATTCTTGATTGGCGCTGGCGCTTTCCATCTTTTGTTTGATTTGACTAATAACATCAGCGTTATTGCCACTTAAAAAACTCTTAATTTGACTATAAATAAGGGCGTGTGTCTCTTCATCGATTTTATTAATACAAGGAGCTAAACATTGCCCTAAATGGTAATAAAGACACGGAACATTTGGTAGCGTGTGGCATTTTTGTAGAGGAAAGATTTTATTAAGCAAACTAATCATTTCGTAAGCATGAGATGAACTTGGATAAGGACCAAAATAGAAATAGTTTTTGTCTTTATCATCACGAGCGATTTTTAACACCGGAGAGTTTTTTCGCTTTAAAGCGATATAAGGGTAATGCTTACTGTCTTTTAATAGAATATTGTAACGTGGGTAATGCTTTTTTATTAAATTCATTTCCAAAATGAAAGCTTCTTTTTCGCTTTTGGTTATGATTGTTTCAAAATGGTCGACATTAAAAACCATCGCTGCGACTTTGCCGGATTGTGGACGCATAAAATATTGTGTTACTCGTTTATTAAGGTTTTTGGCTTTACCGACATAAATGATCTCGCCATCTTTGTTTTTCATCAAATAGACGCCAGGCTTATTTGGTATAAATAAAAGAGCTTGTTTGACTGCCTCGGTCATTTGAGTTTTACCACCGTCGCGCCCCCAGCACCTTCGTGTTGGTCGCCACTACGAAAACTTTCGATAAAATCACATTTTTTTAAATAATCATGAATGGCGCGTTTTAAAGCACCTGTGCCAAATCCGTGAATAATGCGGACTTGTGAAAAACGCTTTAGTCGGACACCATCCAGATATTTAGAGACTTCTTGTAGGGCTTCATCAACATGCAAACCGATAACGTTAAGTTCAAGTTTGACATCACTAGTAAAAGTTGGAGATGTCATAGGTTTATCCATTTTTTGTGACTTCGGTTCTTCAATCACGCGAATCTTGTCTTTTGAAGAGGTAAATTTTATACCATCGGGAGAAAGCAAATAAACTTTGTCGCCGCTTGTTCGCTCTACTCGACCAAAAATACCTAAATCAGCTATCGTCACATAGTCGCCAACTTCAACTTCTGTGCCTTGATGCTCTTTAACTTCAATTTCTTCATCATTTAATGCCTTAAGTCGACGTTTGGCTTCGATAACTTCGTGCATTTTTAAATTGGGATTTTTTAATAATTCAAAAATGGCGTCTATTTCTTTTTCGGCTTTTGCAATTGTCTCGGCTTTTGCTACTTCCACATCTTCAAAAAGATGTAGGCGCTGATTTTCGAGCTTTTGCTGACGTTCCTCAAGATTTTTAACTACCAAAGCGTTTTTCTTCATTTGCTCATCAAGCATTCGGGTTTTCGTCTCATTTTCAGAAATCAGTTTTTGCAAGTTAGCAAGAGCGTTAATGCTTTGGTCGTGGCCTTGTTTTTTTAAGATTTCATGAGCACGCATAATGATGTTTTTGGCAAGCTGATAACGATCCGCCATTTCTAAACCATAACTGCGACCCGGTACACCTTGTTTTAACAAGTAGGTTGGCGTCATTTTCTGTTCATCGAAAAGAACGGAGGCGTTAATGACCCCTTCACTACTTAAGGCGTAATCTTTTAAGCCATCATAGTGGGAGGAACAAAAAACAAACGAGCCAACATCCTTTAAAAATTCTAAATATGATATCGCTAGTGCCTCTCCTTCCAAAGGAGAAGTTCCGGTTCCTATTTCATCAAGCAAAACCAAATCTCGTGAACCCGCTTGATTAGCAATTTCTGCTAAGTTTTTAATATGACCAGAGAAAGTGGATAAGTTGCTTGCTAGTGATTGACTATCGCCAATATCGGCAAAAATATGTTCAAAATAGCTTATAATTGCTGGTTTTATCGTCGGTAATGCTAAAGCACACTGATTCATCAAAACCATCAAACCCAAAGTTTTTAAGGCGACTGTTTTACCACCCGCATTCGGACCACTAATAATAATTATTCGCGTTTTTTCGTCAAAAATAAAATCATTGGCGACGACAACTTTGGAATCAATTAAGGGATGGCGAGCTTGATAAATGTTGATTATTCTTGCTTCACTAATTGAGGCAATCTGAGCGTTCATGGCAATGCCATATAAAGCTTTGGCCTGAACGAAATCAAGATACCCGATTAACTCATTATTATTTAAAATATCATTCGCGTTGATTGCTACTAAAACGCTCAATTCCTTCAATAGTCGTTGAATTTCTTCCCGCTCTTGCATTTTTAATATGTAAATTTGGTTATTTGACTCCACTGCCCATTCGGGCTCGATAAATGTCGTCATTCCCGTATCAGAAATATCATGAATGACGCCTGACACTTTAGCCTTGTAAGATGTTTTAATCGGAAGAACAAAATGACCATTGCGAATTGTGGCAACCGGTTCGCTCATATAGTCGCGCAAAGATTCAATTATGCTTTGCATACGCATCGCCATTTTTCGTTCTGTTTCGAGTATTTGCTTACGAATAGAATTAAGGTGTGAAGAGGCACTACTTAGTATTCCTAAATCAGGGCCAATGATACGATGAATGCTCTTCTCTAGTTGTTCAAGGGCTTTGAATTGGCGAACTTTACTATTCAAAAGTGGAAAATTATCTTCTCTTTTGCGAATTGATAGAATGATTTTGCCCGTAATAATCACATCATAGGCAACGGCTTCCAAATCTTCAGCCGTCAAAATACCGCCTTTTAAAGCGTATTCAATTTTTTGGGTAAGGTTCGTTGAGGTCATCATCGGCAAATGTCCATAGCGAACATTTAAAACCATCATTTCGTCTAAAATTGCCAGTTCATTATTCAGCAAATCTTTTGTGACAAGACTTAAAGATAAAGCGCGATGCCGACCAAGGTCACTTTGGCAAAAATTAGCGATTTCCGCCCTAATTTTGTTAAATTCTAAGACATCATAAATATTCGACATGACAATATCTTACCATAAAATATGGTCTCTTTTGAAAGTAGAGCTTTTATGGTAAAATATTGAAGACTTAATATGAATACAAACATCGTCACAATCAAAGCGGATAACAAACTCCTCGAAAAAATAATTGGTTATTACCGACCATATATTATTGCCGATGATGGCGAATATGTTTTATTCCGTGCTCAAAAAGATAAGGTAATAGTTACCGCCTATCGAAATACCAAAAATAAAGGAACAAAAATTACTTTTGTGGGGGTTGGTGG
>JAEWUY010000020.1 GCA_023396795.1 Bacillota bacterium
CCTTATAATCGAACGGCGAACTTATAACGAACTACGAATTCATGTCGATTTTGATCGTGATTTATACAAAGACAATATCATCAAAATTAAATAACCATTTTGTTTTAAAAATTAAGTAGTATACAATTGTTTATTGGAAAAAGCATATTGCTTTTAAGGAAATATGGACAAACAAGTAAAAGTAACAAATATCATTCACCCCGGGCCTGGTCGGCGTTCGGTTGCGGCCTTAATTGATTTAGGTATTGTTGCCGCTGTCGGCATGGGTCTTTTCTTTTTACTATCTTTCTTTGTTTTTGAGCCAATCAGCCGCGCTATTCCAACGGTCGATTATGCTGCTTTTGAAAGCACCGGCCAAGAAGTGATGGACATTCAAACGGAAAGCGGTCTTTTTTACTATGACGAAGAAAACGAAAGAACCGATATTTTTGCTGATAAAACGAAATATGAAGATTACGATGATATTATTCAAAATTATTACTTTGTTTATTTGCAAACACCCGATTTAATCGATGAAACTTTAGCCGCTATGTATACACCTTATTGGTATAATGTTTTTATATATGGTTTGCCAGATGAACAAGACCTTTTTTCTGATACGCAAATGACAGCTCGTTACGACATTGTCTCGACTGTGGGGCCGACATATTTCGAATATCAACTTGATGGTAGTGAGAACAAACTATATGACGAATTAGCGGTCGTAAAAAGCACACATTACATTGATGAAAATCGGGCCAATGAATTAACCGATAACGCTAAAACAAGTCTTCTTAATTATTTTTATAATGGCAATTTAAGCTATGCTTACACAGGAGTTGCCTCCGTTTACGTTTTGACAATTGAAGCCGACTTCGCGACGCGGGCTTTCTTTGCTGATGTTTATGCAACTTATCGCGAACTCGCTTATCAAGTTAGCGTTTGGCAAACCCTTCTTCCAGAATTAACCGCTATCTTCATTGTTTCGGTTCTTGCCTACTTTGTGATGCCCCTAATTCTTAAAAATGGTAAGACGGTTGGCAAGCTTATTATGGGAATCGGATTAGTTAATAAACTTGGCTACGATATTGCAATTCCACAGCTGATTATGCGTTTCTTTTTTCCGTTAGTGGTGGTGATTGGTTTATTAATTCTAGGTGGCAGTGCCTTCGCTATCGGCATGGGTTTATTTGTCCTCGTTTCTTATACAATGGTTATCTTTACCAAACAGCATAAAGCCATTCATGATTACTTAGCAGGCACAATTGCGATTGACGCTAAAAGATCGGTCTGGTTTAAAAACGCCACAGAAGAAGCTAAATACACTGAAAAAATTAACGCAATGCCACATTTAGAAATCGAAAAACCGAAAGCGGAACCTATCGAAAATCAAGAAAAATAATCGGCATTTATGTCGATTTTTTTCTTAAGGATAGTGATTTTGCATCTTTTTAAGTAACCATTAACGATGGTGTTTTGATGTCTAAAAAGACCTTTTTTTAACCCCCTAATTAAATAATTAGTCCTTGTTTACAAACATGTGAATATGTTAATATCAATTTAGATAAATACAGTAACCATCCTGTAGGAGGTCAATAATGGAAGTAAGAATCGAAAATCTTACAAAAGCCTTCACAAGTCAAAAGGGGCCGGAAGTTATCGCAGTTAACAATATGTCCTTCGTAATTCCTGATGGAAAACTCGTTGGACTTTTGGGACCATCCGGTTGTGGAAAGTCAACTACCCTTTATATGATTGCCGGTCTACACAAACCGACAGAAGGCACTATCTTCTTTGGTGACGAAGAAGTCACGAACGTTCCCCCGGAACACCGTGGCATCGGTCTCGTTTTCCAAAACTATGCGCTTTATCCGCATTTCACCGTTCGACAAAACATTACCTTTCCATTAGATAATGTCCGTCCCAAACTTTCGAAGCAGGATAAAGAAGCAATCGCTCACGAAATGGCGCGTATCGTCGATATCGAACCATACCTTGATCGTAAACCTAAAGAACTCTCCGGCGGCCAACAACAACGTGTTGCCATTGCCCGCGCTCTTTCTAAGAGACCGAAGGTTCTTTTACTTGATGAGCCTCTTTCCAATCTTGATGCGCGCCTGAGATTACAAACACGCGAAGAGATTAAAAGAATTCAACGCGAAACCGGCATTACAACCGTGTTTGTGACTCATGACCAAGAAGAAGCGATGTCGATTTCCGATATTATCGTTGTCATGAAAGATGGCATCGTCCAACAAATCGGCGAGCCACAATCTGTCTATGAAGAACCCGGCAATTTATTTGTCGCGAAATTCCTTGGTTCTCCAGCAATTAATATTTTTGATGGGGAAATCAAAAAAGGAGTTCTTTTTGTCGAAGGCGTTAAGCTCGAAGAAGGCGAAATTTATAAAAAGCCCTTTGTGCTTGAAGAAAAAAATGAACTACCTAGACAATTGGACGAAAAAGGTAATCCGATTGGCGAAGTACAATACGAAACAAAGACGACCGAAGTTTTGGATCGTAAGGTTAAAGTTGGCATTCGTCCAGAATCATTCCGGTTAAATCAAGAAAAAGGCTTAATTTCGATTAGAAAACATTACATTGAACACATTGGTCGCGATATTTCCATCGTCGGCGAGATTGATGGACAAAGCGCCAGCCACGTTAAAGTAATTATTCCTTCAGAATTAAGAGCCCAAGTTATCGATAAGGAAGTATCGAAGTTCGAACCGTCACGCTTCTACGTTTTTGAAGAAAACGGCACGAGAATTAAATAACCATTGGTGAAAGGTAACAAAATGACCGACAAACCAAATTTAACTGAAAATAACGCCACGGTTGAGACTGAGAGCTTATCAATCGGCTCTTATATCGAGGGTACGACGTTACAAGTCGCCAAACCAAAGTGGTTTATGCCAGAGTGGCTCAAAGCTCTAATTGCTTTAGTGCCCGCTCTTTTCTTCCTTATCATTTTCATGATTTATCCGATTATCAATACTTTCCTTCTTTCCTTTTTGGAAGATTTTAACTGGATTGGCGGTTCGGGATCATCGTTTGCGATTGTGAACTGGATTTATTCATTAAATCCTGATTTCCGTGGCAATCCTGCCTTCTGGTCATTTAATAACTATGTCAACGTTATTGGTGACCCAAGCTTTATTAATTCAATTATTAATACCGCTTTGATGGTCGTTGTCAGCGTTCCATTGACGATTGTCATCAGCTTATTAATCGCTGTTTGTTTAAACTCGATTAAAGTTTTACAAGGCTTCTTTCAAACTGTCTTCTTTTTACCATATGTGACGAACTCCATTGCTCTGGGTATGGTCTTTAATGTTATGTTTTCGAAAGGTGGGCCAATAAACAGCGTCTTTGGTCTTGATTTCAACTGGTTATTAGCTGCTGCTGGTGCAACTCGCTGGTCAATGTTTTTTGTCGTCACTGTCTATTCCGTTTGGAATGGCTTGGCTTTCAAGATTCTTGTCTTTATGTCAGGTCTAGCCACGATTGACAAGCAATACTATGACGCTGCTCGTATTGATGGAGCCTCGAAGACAAAAATATTTGCTCGTATTACGGTGCCACTTTTGTCGCCGCAAATACTTTATATTACGATTACCTCGTTTATCGGAGCCTTTAAAGCCTACACCTCAGTTATCGCTTTATTTGGTAATGGCGCTTATGACTTTGGTGGTACGGGTGGCAAAGAATGGATGACCGTTGTTGGCTATGTCTACATCATGATGCAGAGATCGCAAATCGGTCGCGCTGCTGCTGCTTCGATTATTCTCTTGTTACTTATTTTAGCAATTACATTAGTACAGACCCTCGTTTCTAAAAAACGGGTCCACTATTAGGAAAGGAGAAGAGTATGGCTGAACATGAAATTTACTTTACATCGCGTAAGCAAATGATGCTCTACAAGGGTCAGAAAATTCTTACCCAAGTGCTCTTATATGCTTTCCTTTCATTATTTGGACTATTTATTGTCTTTCCGTTCTTTTACATGATTGTGACATCGCTAAAGAGCGAAGTTCTCTATGATAGTGAAGCGGCCCGCAAATTAATCTCGCTTTTACCGCAGTTTGAGAGCGTTTATACTTTGACGGACTCCGGTCATTTCATTCGCACTTGGCAACTTTTTGATAACTACCGCATCGTTTTAGATTCGTCTAATAACTTCTTTATGTATTACATGAATACGATCATTGTGTCGGTTGTTTCAACTGCCTTTACTGTCGTCACGGCCGTTTTAGCAGCTTTTGCTTTTGCTCGTCTTGAATTCAAAGGCAAAAACTTGTTATTTACGATTATTTTGGCGACGATGATGGTCCCGGGCGAAATGATGGTTATCACTAACTTCCAAACAGCTGCAACTTGGGGATGGCAAAATACATATGCTGCCTTAATATTCGTTCACGGCGTCTCTGTATTCTATATCTTCTACTTACGGCAAACCTTTCAACAAATCCCCAACGAATTGTTCTTGGCCGCGAAAGTCGATGGCTATGGACATTTCCGTTATTTGTGGCGCGTTATGGTGCCAATTGGCATGCCGACGGTCGTTACAATTATTATTCTTTCGCTCATGGGCTCGTGGAATGCCTTTATTTGGCCAAACCTCATTGCTAGTGGCACGAACCCGACCTTTGGACACACGATGCGCCTGGTGTCAAATGGTCTTATGTCTTTGTTCCAAGGCGAATACAGTTCCGAAGATACGATTAAGGTGGCGGCTTCAATGGTTATTACCTTACCGCTATTTATCTTCTTCTTGATCTTCCGGAAATTTATCATGCGCGGCATTAGCCGTTCAGGTATCAAAGGTTAATAATTGCTTAGGCAATTAATAAATTCTTAAAGAAAGGAAAACTTATATGAAAAGATTTCTCAAAACAGCGACAATCGCATCAGCGGCGGTTCTTGCGCTTGCGGCCCTCAGCGGCTGTGACGGCAAGTCCCGTGATTTTACCATTGATATGAGCGTCGACACACGCGGTGTTACCATCCAGTTCTGGACTGGTTTCGGCGCGGTTATTAATGGAACGCTCGAGCCAATGCTTGAACGTTTTACCGAGGAAACCGGCATTATCGTTGAATACGAGACAAAGGGCGGATACGATGCTTTACAACAAGCCATCAACCTCAGTGCCACTTCCGAATCCTATCCACACATTGCCAATGGTTACCCCGATCACTTCGCTGGCTATATTGCCAGTGATATCATTCTTCGTTTGGATGGATTTATTGAAAATGATAAAAACATTCCTGCTACACGCGAAGATGGCGAAGGGACTTTTACTGAGTTACCAGCTTTTGACATTAATGATTTTTATTCCTCTTATATGACAGAAAACCGGACACTTGAATACGATAAGGATGGAAACCCTTATACCTTAGGTATCCCATTTAACAAATCAACCGAAGTGGCAGTTGTTAATACAACAGCCTTTGATTTGTTTACTAGTATTGATAGCACAATCAAAGTTCCAGAGACATGGGATGAAGTAGAGGCCGTCAGCACAAAAGTAAGAAATATTATGGCGACTAATGGTTATTATGGCAAAGTCGTTGGAAGCGATAAAATCGCCTATACAAACGCTGCAGCAATGCCACTTAATGTTACGCAAGTTATTGACTTCAAAGCCGTTACTTCCGATAATTTCCGCCTTGTTTCGTATGACTCAACGGCAAACTTCTTTATCACTGGTATCCGCCAATGGGGCGGATCATTTACCGAAATGGATCAACAAACTAGACGCGGTTACGTTGCGTTTGATAATGATGAAACCCGTGCTATGATGACGAGATTACGGGAATTATTTGATGGCAATCACCTTGGAATTCCCCAAACTTGGGAAGAAACTCAATATTGTTCTGGAGCTTTCACATTAGGTAAGAGTTTAATGAATATTGGCTCGAGCGGTGGTGTTGTTAATGCTGTTCCAGCCGCCAATGCCTTTCAAGTCGATGCTCGCCCAATTCCGTATGAAAGCACTGACAGCAAGTATGTTATCTCTCAAGGCACAAACCTTGCTTTATTTGATAGAGGAACTGACGTTGAAAAAGTCGCCGCCTGGAAACTCCTTAAGTATTTATCTCAATATAAAAACGGGGAATTCTCAGCTGGAACAGGATATTATCCAACTGGTCCTAGCGCCTTTGAGTCAGAAGAATATCAAGCATATTATAATAATGTCTTTAGCTCTGCTGGCGATAAATTAAAAGTCGCCGCTGCGAAAGTCAATTCCGACATTTACAACGCAGACGCCAGTACTTGGGTTAAATTTGTTGATCCTGGATTTGTTGGTTCGAGCTATATTCGTCTAGAAATCGGCTTTGTTATTCCCGAGTTATTCTTTGGCGCTCCACGTAAAACGGTTCAGGAAATCATCGATTCCTATTACGCACTCTTTAGTGATTACGTCCGCGATTAAATGAAAGGTGGTGTGCATATGAAACCACGAAACCTTCGTATTTTGTTTCCGATGGCATTGATTGCTGTTGGCACCCTTGCTGGGTGCGACGGTAATCGCGTTGATCCATATTCTGTTGATTTGTCGCTTGATATTAGTGGCGCAAAAGTCAACTTTTGGGGTCCTTTTGGAGCGGATAACAACGCGATCGTCGAAGATTTAATCGCGGTGTTCGAAGAACAAACTGGTGTCGATGTTGTTTACGAAAGTAAAGGTAGCTACGACCAACTAAAGCAAGCCATTGACCTTTCGGCTACCTCGAGCAGCTATCCTCACGTTGCTTTGGGCTATCCCGACCATTTCGCTGGATATGTTCGGAGCAACATTATCGTTCGTCTCGATTATTATTTTGAAAATGGCGGAACTTATGCTTATGGCGATTATAGAGAAGCTGATCGGACATACGCTATGAGCGATTTTTATGAAGATTATATGGTCGAAAATCAAGCCATTGAAATGAAAAGCGAAACCGAGGGTTGGACTCTCGGTGTGCCGTTTAACAAATCAACGGAAATTATGACCATTAACAAAACTTTCTTTGATTGGGCAGTGACAAGGAATCCGGAGATTACTGTTCCAACCACTTGGGACGAAGTTGCCGTCGTTGGTCCGAAAATTACCACATTACTGACTCCATATTTTGGTGGTGTAATTGGTAGCGATAGCCTCCCATATGCCACTGCGCAAGCAGCCGCTAATGCTGGCCAAACTGTCATTTTAGATATGACAAACTCCGACGCCGAACTTTTCCGTCCTTTATCTTACGATTCACAGGCTAACCTCTTCATTACGACTGTCCGCCAAAGTGGTGGTACATATACGGAGATTGATTATGCTTCCGACAAGGGTTATTTAGCTTATAATAGCTCAGAAACTGTTGCAGGTTTACAAATGCTACGCAATCTCTTTAATGATGAAGTTCTTGGTGTTCCCAAACTTTGGGAAGAATCTAAATATTCCTCAGGTCCATTTAAGGATGTTATGGCTGTTATGGCCATCGGCTCGACGGCCGGCGTTCAAAATAACGCTCCAGCCGGAAATAAGTTTACACTTAGTGCTGCACCTATTCCTTATTCCAATGCGAATCGCAAGTATGTTATTTCGCAAGGCACAAACCTCGCTTTACTGGATCGGGGAACCGAACAAGAACGCGTTGCCGCTTGGCGATTGTTACAATACTTATCAAAATATGCTAATGCTGAATTCGTGCAACGCAGTGGTTATTTCCCATCTTGCGAATATGCCGAAAACGATGCTAATTATCAAGACTTTCTTGCCAATCCTGGCTTTAGTACAACTGAAAAGATTAAGGCCGAAGTCGCCAAGGTCAACAGCAATGTTTACATTGATGACGAAGAAAATTGGATTAAGTTCGTCGACGCTCCTTTTGTCGGATCGGCTTATGTCCGCAATGAAGTAGCTGCCATTCCTGAAGCATTATTCTTCACGGATGCTAGCATTCAATCGATTCTCGATCAATCATATGCCAACATGCCTGAATATGTCAGGTCATAGTAAAGGAGGAAGTAATGAATAAGCTAACAAAATTAATTCTTGGTTTAGCAGCCTTCGTCCTGTTGCCTCTTAGTGGCTGTGACGATCCTATTTCCACATGTGTTGTACTAGATAATCCCGATGAGTTATTAACGACGCCCGTTACCGACTCGTTTAAACTCTCACAGGAAAGTCTATATGCTACCCGTCAATTTACCACTGCTGATGGCGATGGGATGATGCTCGGTGCTGCAACGCTTAAATCAACGACAGATGGCGATACTGCCAATTTTGAAGTCGCTGGTTATTCTGAAACTGTTCGCTTAAGATTTTTGGGTATTAATACTCCAGAATCAACCGCGAAAGTTGAACCATGGGGTAAAAAAGCCTCTTTGTTCGTCAAACATATTCTCGAAACAGCTCACACTATTGTTTTAATTAACGATGTTAATGTCTTTGAAGAAAGAGATAGTTCTGGTAATCGCCACCTTGGATTTATTTGGTATAAATCAGCTGCTGACGCCGATTTCCGTCTTCTCAATCTCGAGATTGTTGAGCAATGTTACTCACGTAATTTCTTATTTATTGATTCAACCATTACTCCTTATCGCGAGAAGTTTGAACAAGCGGAAGCGCGTGGTGTTGAATGTGGTTATCGTGTACATGGTACGGATGACCCGGGTTATGATTACAGCACGAATGTTGAAGAGCCAACCATCCGTTACCTTCGTGATCACTATGACGAATTCGGTATTACAGAAGGCGGTAGCAGTGGCAAACAACTCATCATTTCTGGTCTTGTCATTGGTCAGATGGGTGATAGCATGGTCCTCCGCGATATTACCGATATTGATGATGTAACTGGAGAATATTGTTCGATGTACGCCTATGCCGGATATAATACTTCATTAGCTTCTGTTGTTAGTGTTGGCGATGTTATAAAGATTTATGCTCGCGCGACAATGTACAATAACAACATTCAACTTTCCGACTTAAAAACAAATACGACGGGAAAGCAAAAAATCGAGTGGTTAGCGATTAGTCCCACTTCTCCGATTCTCGAACAAGTTTATCCATCCGCTCAATATCCAGATGGCGATCCTCGCTATGTCAATTACCCAACCGATATTTCCCCATATGAAATGGATAGCGCAGCCTTCGATTCTTACCAAGACTTTGCCCCATTCTCCGGCTATGTTGTCTCCACGCTTGTAACTATTCGCTTTGTCACACCATTTACTGATGATGAAGTTGAAGAAGGTTCTGGTACCGGAGACGAGTATTATTTCAAAAAAGATGACAACCGCAATATGACGGTTTATGCAAAGTCCGAGGGTGTCGATAGCGAAAGCAAGCCCTTATATTTGAATTTACGGGTTAGTGGTGATTGTAGTCCTTACCCTGACGAAACTCTTTTTGAAGTTGGACACACATACTTAGTTGTCGGTTACTTAGCTGCTTACTTTGAGCGTTATCAAGTTCAGCTTTTTAATAACACACCAGGACGTAATTACATCGTTGATGTAACAGACGCATAATGTTTAAGAAAGGAAAAAACATATGAAATTATTCAAATTATTAGTTCCAGTCCTCGCTCTTGGATTGCTTGCCGGCTGTGGTGAAGCAAAACTTGAGCAATCTATCGTTGATGCCGTTAGTGAAATTGGCGCGCTTCTAACTAGTGGCGCCACAGGTACTCCTTATAGTGATCGTTCCATGACTATCAATATCAAAGCGGGCGACACACTAGTTGGCACGACTTCCATTAAAATCAATCAAGAAACGTTAAAGGTTGACATGACCAATGGTGTCGAAGTCACCATCTCCTATGCAATTGATACTGAGTCATCTGCCAACTGGGTGATTGCTCCAGGCAAACCCGATGCTGCGCATGCCCGTATTGCTCCGAAAATTTATGATTTTGAGGACTATACTTCCGTTTTAACCGCGACCATCGCTTATGGCGAAACAACGAAGGCCGTCTCTTGGAATATTTCAGTTGCTCAACGCGGTTATGAATTGGTTGTTGTCGCTCTTGGCAATGTCCGTGAAGAAGTTGCAATTAATACTGATTTCACAACGCGTGGATATTTGACTGGTTTCTTTAAAGATCCGACCCATGTTTACGCCGGTGCCGTTATTGCTGATGGAGAAAGCGCCATTAACCTTAACCGCGGCCAACTCGGAAATTTATGGGCCCAAGATAGTTATCAAATTGGTGATCTTGTTCTCGTTACCGGAAAGCACACAACCTATAACGGCGTGCATCAATTAGTCCCGACCGAAATGGTTATGGACTATGCTTATGCCGAAGTAAGTGATCCTGTTGATCTTGTTATTAATTCCGAAGCGGAATTTTCTGCTGAAGCCTTAGATGGCATGGACAGCCGCGTTATTAGAATGAATAACCTCGTTTATGTTTCTGGTAAGGAAGGCGTGACCGTTAATGGCTCACACGCTTCAATAATAATGAAGTTTGGCACTCTTAATATTACTTTATATGTGAACTATCACATTTCTCCAGTCGGACAACAAGAATTCATCGATGTCATGGCTGATTGGGTCGCTAACGAAACAACCGTCAATTACCACGGCCACTTAGGCTGGTATACGACTGGCCCGCAACTGACCCCGTTTGACGCTAACGTTTTCCCAACATCTTAATGATTACTATCATTCACCAATTATTGGCATAGGAGGAATCAATGGAAAAAACTTTGAAAGATAAAGCCTTTGATGGCGTTAAAGTTGCCTTAGAATATGTTAAGAAGAATTATATGAGTTTTGTTGGCTTTTTGCTGACGATCTTGCTCTTCATTTTCTTGGCTCTTCCGGCCGCAACCGTAACAGTAAGCAATATTAATTATTCTTCGATTCAAAAATCATATACGCTTATCAACATCATAAATGGTACTACCACTTATCGTATATCCGATATTCTCTTTGGCCGTATTATTCAGTCGATTACAGGAATGTTTAACTATATTAGCAATACAAATCCCGCTGAAAGCGATCCTTCATTATTGGCAACTTTTAAAGCAGTATTCTTTCCAAACAACGTTTTCGTCGGCGGAGGGTTGATACTATTTATTATTGCGACGATATTAATGTTTTTCCCGAAAATCATTGTTCGGACAGTTGGAGCTTCGCTGGCTCTGGTTGGGGCATTCTTTATGATTTTCATCTACTTCCAAGTAATGTATGACATTCCGATTACTCAAGCTTTCCTCAGCCTAGAGTATGGTGTTGAATTTCTTGCTGGACCTATCGTATTAATTATTAATGGTTTTGCGATTGCCGGCGTGTATGTTTATATCACTGTCATGGATTACGTTGCTGACTACAAATATCGGCAAAGTGAAAGCCAACGCTATTTGCGTGGTGGTATCTAATCGTTTCTTAAACGTTATAGGGCAGTCCAAAGGATTGCCCTTTTCTATAAGAAAATGTATCGAAGTTCTTGAATATGACTTTAAAATCATTTACTATTATTTGGCATTAATGCACCGTTAGCTCAGATGGTAGAGCAGCTGACTCTTAATCAGCGGGTCACAGGTTCGATCCCTGCACG
>JAEWUY010000026.1 GCA_023396795.1 Bacillota bacterium
ACGGCATCACGCCCGGAACTAGGCCAGTAATGAGCAAGACCTTTAAAACCTTACCGAAGGAGAGCCCATTATGTACGAGACGAAGAAAATCGATGAGTTGTTAGCTGAAAACATGGTTGATCCCAAAGTCGGCTTAAGCACTGCTGAAGCCGAACAAAGGCTGCTTGCCAATGGCAAAAACAAATTAGTCGAGAAAAAACGTCGCAGTGTTTTTCTCACTTTTTTATTGCAGCTCAATGATCCGATGATTTATATCCTCATTGCTGCTGCCTTAATTTCCGCTTTGGTTACCATTTTTGGGGAAGGACATGATGATTGGGCCGATGTCATCATTATTATGGCGGTCGTGCTCCTTAATGCCACGATAGGCACAATTCAAGAAGTTAAAGCCGAAAACGCTTTAGAGGCGTTAAAAAAGCTGTCTTCGCCGACGACAACTGTGCGTCGCGATGGCCGGGTTTTTGAAATTAAATCAGAAGACCTTGTTGTTGGCGATATTGTCGTGCTAGAAGAAGGGCGAACCGTCGGCGCAGACATGCGTTTACTGAAAGAATACAATTTAAAAACTGATGAGTCGTCTTTAACTGGCGAATCAACTCCTATCGAAAAGGATTATCAACTAGTCTTTTCTGATCCCGTTGGTATCGGCGACCGACTAAATTCTGTTTATATGTCGACTCCAATTGTTTATGGTCATGGTGAAGGCATTGTTGTTGCTACGGGCGAAAAAACGGAAATTGGCAAAATTGCAAAAATGCTGGCTGACGAAAAAGAAGAAGCCACACCTTTACAAAAGCGTTTAGCTGATTTATCAAAAATTCTTGGAATAATCGCCATTGTTATTATTGCCGCTATTTTCATTGTCGCCTTGATTCAAAAGCGTGACCCTCTAGAAATGTTTATAACCGCTATATCTTTAGCTGTTGCTGCTGTTCCTGAAGGCTTGCCTGCTGTTGTTACGATTGTATTGGCTTTGGGCGTACAGAGAATGGTTAAAGTTAATACCATTGTTCGGCGTTTACCAAGCGTCGAAACTCTTGGTGCAGTATCGGTTGTTTGTTCTGATAAAACCGGAACATTGACACAAAACAAGATGACGGTTGTCAGAGCTTACGTAGATCATCAATTATTAGACGCTGAACATTATGCGGGCGAAGATATGCATTTTCTCGCTAAGGGAATGTCGTTATGTTCTAACGCTTCAATTGATAGCGGAGTCTATGGCGATCCAACTGAAATCGCCTTAGTAGAACTGGGTAACAAATTAGGACTTCGTAAAAAGGAACTCGAAGAAGCCAATCCCCGCATTAATGAACTTCCCTTTGATTCGGTTCGTAAAATGATGTCGACGCAACACGAAGATCAAGACGGAGCCATTGTCTTTACGAAAGGCGCACTTGATTCGGTCATTAAACACACGACACATATTTTAATCGATGGTGAAGTTCGCTTAATTAACGACGAAGATTTACAAAAAATACATGACGGCAGTGTCGAAATGGCTCGCAATGCTTTACGCGTTCTGGCTCTTGCTTATAAAAAAAGCGATAATTTATCAGAAGATAATCTCATTTTTGTTGGTTTAGTTGGCATGGTTGATCCGCCTCGTCGTGAAGCAGGTGAAGCTGTCGCTATCTTTAAAAAAGCTGGCATTGTCACAATCATGATTACTGGTGACCATCGCGATACGGCATTAGCGATTGCTCGTGAACTCAAAATAGCCCAAGATGAATCACAAGTTCTTTCTGGTGAGCAATTATCTAAAATGAGTTTTGAAGAATTACAAGTTGCCGTTAAAACGGTGCGCGTGTTTGCTCGCGTTTCTCCTGAAAATAAAGTTAGCATTGTCAAAGCTATTAAAGCGAATGGATACATTGCCGCCATGACGGGAGATGGCGTTAATGATGCCCCTTCGCTTAAAGCTGCTGATATTGGTATAGCCATGGGCATTACCGGCACGGACGTTGCTAAAGGGGCGGCCGATATGGTTTTAACCGATGACAACTTCGCTTCCATTGAAAAAGCCGTCGAAGAAGGCCGTGGCATTTATGCCAACATTAAGAAAACTGTTTATTTCCTTTTATCAAGCAACATTGGAGAAGTAATTTCCATGTTCGTAGCCATTGTCTTAGGTCTTCCGGTTCCTTTAATTGCCATTCATATTTTATGGGTTAACCTTGTAACTGACTCCTTGCCGGCTATTGCCCTTGGTTCAGATGAAAAGGCCGATAATATTATGGAAGATAAACCTCGCGACGAGAAAGAATCACTGTTTGCTCGAGGAGGCTATTTTTTCATCGTTACTTATGGAATTGTAATTGCTCTGATTACCCTTATAGGTTTCTTGCTCTTCCCCGTTATTCATATTGTTGAGAATAATATGGTCTTTTCTTTAGCGAATCTAATCGCTGTCTATGACTTGCCAGGAATGCTGCGCTTATCGCAAAGCACGGCTTTTAGTGTCCTTGGAGTTTCACAACTCTTCCATATGATTGGCATGACCAACACCGAAAAGAGTTTCGTTCATGTTTTTAAATCGAAAAACTGGTTGCTTCTTGTCGCCTTTGTTTTTGGTCTTGGTATGCAAATTGCCATTACCGAAATCCCTTTCTTGGAAGATTTCTTTAGCACAGCGGAGTTGACTCTTGTCGAATGGCTCTATGTTATTGCCTTATCGGTTGTTCCTTTAGTTATTCATGAGGTTATTGTTTTAATTAAATTTATTAAAAAAAGAGTTCAGATTAAGAAAAACGCTAACGCGAACTAATCAAATTTATCACTTGAAAAGCGGCTTAATATATTTTACTATTATTAAGCCGCGCATGCCGACTTAGCTCAATCCGGCAGAGCAACTGAATCGTAATCAGTAGGTTGTAGGTTCAATTCCTATAGTCGGCACCATTCCATTATCTCAGTTGGATGTTTAGCTCAGCTGGGAGAGCATCTGTTTGACGTACAGAAGGTCGTGGGTTCGATCCCCTCAGCATCCACCATTCGAAATAAAGGGCCTCGCTAAGAGGCTTTTTATTTGCTTATAGAAAACAAGATAAAACTGCCATATAATATTGGCGATGCATCTGTAGTTCAATGGTAGAACACTAGCTTCCCAAGCTAGTTACGCGGGTTCGATTCCCGTCAGGTGCTCCAACAAAAAAAGATTCGGAACTTGATAAGAGCTCCAATTTTTTTATTTATAAGAAAAGAAATCTTATTTTCACAGGATTAGTTATCATG
>JAEWUY010000027.1 GCA_023396795.1 Bacillota bacterium
GCAATACCATGACCAAACGAAGATAAAATAACGGCTGTATCTTTAGCGCTTTCGCCATGGGAAATTTGCATCATCGAAGTATCAAGGAACGTCGCATGTCCACCTAACTGAGCGAGACCGGATTCCATTGAGTTTCTTGTTCTTGTTGATTGTTCAAAGAACATCAAAAAGCCAGTTTTGTTATCAAGGTAAGGGGTCGGAATGTTTTTGTAGAATTTGTCTTTTAAATCGTAAGATACTTCCAGTAACTTATCGATTTCAGGTTTACTCCATTCTTCAAGAGTAATGAAATGACGACCTTTGAAGAGGGGTTTCATTGTCCGCTTGTAAAAAAGTTTGCTCATTAATTTTTCTCCTTATTTTTTGAGTTGATTTAAATACATTAATGGTATGGCAGCATATAGCGCAGCAGCGATAACGAGGTCTTCTTTTCTCGTTTTTTCGTTCGGAGCATGTGCTTCTTTTTCGTCACCGGGCCCAAAGCCGATGCATGGGATGCCATAGCGACCCATAATTGTTACGCCGTTAGTCGAGAATGTCCATTTGTCAACAACCGGGTCTTTGCTAAATAAACCTTTATAAGCTTCGACAGTGGAAGTACAAATGACATGATCTTGCGGAATAACCCAAGTTGGGAAATAGCACTCGGTTGGATAGACTAGTCCAGTATAGGATGGGCGTTCATAGTTATACATTTCAACGGTGGCACCAACAGCTTTAACCGATGGTAAAGCTCGGATTTCTTCAAGAGCGCCTAAATGCGTCTCGCCCATCGTTAAACGACGGTCAATCGAGATCCAGCAGCTATCAGCAACAGCACAACGGGATGGCGAGGTATGAAAAATCTCACTAATTGTCATTGTGCCTTTGCCTAAGAAGGGATCATAGGCTAACCGTTCATTGAGTTGTTGAATTTCGCCAATAATCGGACCCATATTGTAAACGGCATTTTCGCCTCTTTCGGGAGCACTGCCATGACAAGAAATGCCACGAGTCGTCACTTTAATTTCCATACGACCACGATGACCGCGATAAATACGGCATGAAGTCGGTTCAGTAATCACGACAAATTCGGGACGAACTTTATCTTCCTCAATGATATATTGCCAAGGTAATCCGTCGCAGTCTTCTTCCTGAACGGTTCCTGTAACAACTAATGTATAGTCATCTTCTAAGCCGAGGTCTTTAATAATTTTGCCAGCATAAACCATTGATGCCATGCCACCTTCTTGGTCACTAGCGCCTCGACCACCGATATGAACATCATCTTCATATCCTTTATAGGGGTCAAAACTCCAGTTGCGAATGTCACCGATACCTACGGTATCAATGTGAGCGTCCATACCAATTAAATGTTTGCCATGGCCAATATAGCCAAGAACATTACCCATTTTGTCAATGACAACTTTATCGAAACCGACTTTTTCCATCTCTTTTTTGATGCGGAGAATTACTTCTTTTTCCTGACACGATTCACTAGGAAGCGAAATCATATCGCGAAGAAAGGCCGTCATCTCTTTTTTGTAAGATTGGGCTTTGGCGAGAATTTCGCTAAACGGTACTTTTTTGTTCATCACTATTTTCCTCTCATCTTTCCAATTTTCTCATCATATTCATAAATCTTGTTATATTCGTATTCCCAGAAATCAGGATGTCTCATGGCGTCGAGATAAGCTTGGGTATAACCAAATTTAAGCCAGTCGTTTTCTTTTTGCTTGAAAAGACGTTCTTTGACTGAAGGCAGACGAGCATCTTCGATGTCAACATCCTGAGCGCCAAGAAAAATATCTTTGAACCAACGTTCCAAGACATAATCGGCTGTTTCAAGTTCGCGTTTCTCAAGTAGTTCAAGAACACTCTCATAGCGGTCATAGCCATCAGTAGCGATTGTCACGACGTTATCACCAGGGCCTAAGCGCAGGTGTTTGGCAATTTTAATGGCGCCTAAAATATTACAAATACCTGAAACGCCAAACAGCTCACGCATAGACTCGGCAACTTTGACGTCAACACCATGACGAACTAAAATTTGAGGAGCGTCATGAATTATTTTAAGGCCGCGAACCGATTCATCATCTTTGATTAAGGCGATGAAATCAGTAGTCAAAATGTTATGAATTAAGGTACACATCTTGTCGCCAATTCCTTCGATACGGTGCTGACCACGACCACCATTAGTAAGGGTCGAACATTCATATGGTTCAAGAGCGACAATTTTGCATTCAGGGAAGACAACTTTAATGCCATCGCCCGCGGCAAGAGTGCCAGCGCTACCAGGAGCAGATGCAAAAGCAGCAATTCGTCCGTTACCGACGCCTTTGACGGCCTCAACACAGCTATTGCCAGTTACATGGCGATGGAAGCGGTAGTTTGGCATTAATTCAAATTGAGCCAATGTACGATAGTTGGGGTTTTTCTTTAACTCGTATGTTCGTTCCAAAGTTAAAATAACATCTGATTCAGATCCGGGCGTCAAATCGAGTTTAGCGCCGTAGCGTTGAATGCGGTCATAGCGTTCTTTTGACATATTGTCTGGCATGATGACGATTGCATCATACTTCATCAAGTTGGCAATATAAGAAACACCAATCCCAAAGTTTCCGGTTGATGGTCCTAAAATGGTGTGTTTACCCGGAATGATATCACCATCAATACATCCTTCGATCAACGTTGAGTAGGCTGGTCCGACTTTATGGGAACCAGAAGGAAAATCTTTGCCAAGAAGTACAACAATGTTGGCTTCGACACCAGTTAAGGCTTTTGGCAGAACGATTTTGCGGACCTGACCATGATTATCTTTCCAGTTGATGTTGAAAAGATTGATGGGATCTAGTTCATTGTCTTTTTTGGCTTTTAGAGCCTTTGCGCGAACTTCCGGAACAATATGATCCGGGTGGAGCATCTCATCATAAGTTGGTCCAAATGGAATTTTCGTCATTTTAATTGACTCCTTTTTCTTTTAAATATTTGTGTAGGGCCTCAATGTCGGGCTTTAGAAGGATCGGCTGGCTAATGGCTTTTTGAGCGTTCGTCGGGTCTTTTAAGCCATTGCCTGTAACAATGAATGTCACAGATTCATCCGGTTTAATTAAACCTAATCGTAGAGCCTCTTCAACGCCCGCTAACGCCGTTACGCCCGCTGGTTCGCCAAAGATGCCTTCAAGGCGCCCTAAAAGCGCCATACTCTCTAGTATATGCTTATCACTCACACTTATAAAGTGTCCATCGCTTAATTTAATGGCATTCATTGCCTTAATCGGATTGCGAGGAATACCAACAGCAATCGAATCAGCAATCGTGTTTTCATCAGCTTCCACTAAGTCTTGACCGCTTTCAAAAGCTGCGACAAAAGGCGCACACCCTGAACTTTGTACGCCAAGAATTCTGGGAATCCGGCTAATTAAACCTAATTGCAGTAAATCGTAAAAGCCTTTATAAACACCGCCGACGCTACAGCCATCGCCAACAGAAATGGCAACCCAGTCAGTTGGTTTAAAATTAAGTTGCTCTGCAATTTCAAGTGCCACAGTTTTTTTGCCTTCGACCATGTGAGGATTAATCGCAGCATTGCGATTATACCAATGGTAGGTTTCAATGGCTTTGCGAGAAAGATTATAAGTATCTTTATAATCACCATCTACACAAATAACATTCGCACCATAAATCGATAACTGTGTCAGTTTGCCAATCGGCGCTCTTTTGGGAACAAAAATAACGCTTTTTAAACCCATGTGGGCTGCTTGGCAAGCACAGCTTGATGCGGCATTACCGGTTGAAGAGCAGGCGATTGTCTGCGCACCGGCTTCAATTGCTTTAAGCACAGCCACTCCACTAGCGCGATCTTTTGTAGAACCGCTTGGATTTAATCCTTCGTCTTTAATGTACAAATTTTTAATGCAAAGATACTGCGCTAACCGTTTGGACTTATATAGTGGCGTCCATCCGATTCTTAACATTTCTGGAATGTGATCATCACGAATGCTCATTAAAGGGGCATAACGCCACATCGAATAATCGTGGTTGTTTTTAAAATACTCAAGAGTAACCTGACCTTTTAATTTTTCATAGTCATACTCAACATCGAGAATGCCTTTATCTCCACAAGCTGGGCATGTGTAAATAGCCTCATCCGGAGCATAAGTTTGGCCGCATATTGTGCAGCGATAACCTTTAAATTTATGCATTATATCGCCTTCTTTACTTCATTCCTTTGATGAACGATTCGATGATATTGCTCGCTACTTTACGGCGATATACTTTGTTAGATCTTTGGTCATCAATCGGTGAAATTAGTTTATTAGCTTCTTCTAAAATTCGTGGCAAATCATCAATAACTTGTTCAATTGTCCGGTTTTTAAGGGAATTTTCTAATTCACGACTTTGGGCTACCATAGCGGAAACTGAGCCAAACGCAAAACGAATGTCAGAGACTAAACCGAAATTTACTAGATACAATCCAGCAAATGAAACTTTGCTAATCGAGTCAGCGCGGCGCCCTCCAACCTTAACCCATTTATATTGAGTGAGTGGCATTAGAGGAATGATGATTTCTTTAATCAACTCATTTTCCCGTAAATCGATTTTCCGAACACCGGTGATAAATTTATTTACTGGAACAATTCTTTCACCATCAATGCTCAATAAAACGACTTCAGCGTCATATAGATAAAGGGCAACAAGACTATCGCCAGCCGGTGAGGCGTTGGCAATATTACCTGCTAAAGTAGCACTGTGACGAATACCCGGACTTCCAATTTCACGAATGATGTCCTTTAAGAGACTCGGAACATCGGGATGATGCGAAATATCTTCTAATTTCGTCGACGCGCCAATTAGAACGCAATTCCGTTTTTCGTCTTTTTTAATATAATTAAGTTCTTCCAGATTAGCGATATACAACACGTCTTTGTTGAATTTAGGCGGCGTTCCGGCACTATTGCGCTTTTGAATCATCAAGTCAGTGCCACCCGCCATAATATGGCATGGTCCAGCATTCAAAGTTTTCAGCGCTTCTTGCAGATTACGCGGAATAATGTGGTTTACCATAGTCCTTCTCCTAATTCCGCGGCTTTTTTAACCGACTTAATAATCATGTTATAGCCTGTACAACGGCAAAGATTTCCAGAAAGTCCAATCCGAATTTCTTCATCGCTCGGATGTGGGTTCATCGATAAAAGACTTTCGGCAGCCATAATCATTCCTGGTGTGCAAATACCGCATTGCGAACCACCTTCAATATGAAAAGCATCTTTAAGTATTTGATAACGTTTTGTCGTGGCTAACCCTTCGATTGTTAAAATCTTTTTACCGTTAGCATTCGCTAATGGGAAACAGCAACTATTTACGACGCGGCCATTTATTAAGACCGAACAGGCTCCGCATTCACCTTCACCGCAACCTTCTTTCGTGCCCGTTAGATGAAAGTAATCACGTAAAACGTCGAGTAAACGCAAACTAGGATCGAGTTCAACAGCAACATCTTGACCATTTAAATTAAACTGTATTTTATTCATTGTTTATTAACTCCATGATGTATTCGGGTGTGGCCGGAATGCGATTCACTTTACGCTTGATGGCGTTTTCAATTGCTAAAGCGACGGCTGGGGCTCCTCCGACAAATGTCAGCTCACCAACGCCTTTAGCCCCATATGGACCATATAAGAAGGGATTATCCATTAGGATTGTTTCCATCGGCGGCATATCCATTGAGGTCGGAATAATATAATCGGTCAAGTTTTTTTGTCTTAACTTACCTTTTTCGTGACGCATATTTTCCAAATAGCCATAGGCTATGCCTTGAGTGATACCACCATCGGCTTGTCCAATAACCATTCTTTCGTCAATTGCTTTTCCAACATCATAAACACTCCATATACCTTTTAATTGCACTTCATATGTAATAGGCGAAATTTCTACTTCGACAACGTTAACTCCCCATGAATAAGCCGGGTAAGCGTCGCCTTGGAGTTTATTTTCATCCCAATTAATATAATCGGGCTGTTGATATTGTTCGATAACTTCTTGATGTTGTCCTTTTTTCCAATTGGCTTTTAATTTTTGAGCTGCCTTAGTTAATAAGTAACCGACAATCATCATTGTTCTCGAAGCGACGGTCGGTCCAGAATCAGGGGCTTCATCAGTGTCAGGATAATCGAAAACGACTTGTTCGTTGGGAACGTCAAGCGTCATTGCCACGACGCGTTTAAGCGCTGTCCGTGCTCCTTGACCCATATCAACGGCGACAATGTATAAATAAACAATATCTTTTTCGTCTTTAACAAGACGGACTCTGGATTTAATATGAGTACTTTCTCCATCACCGGTAAATCCACAGCCATGTAAAAACCAACTCATGCCAATGCCTTTATAAACGTTAGGCTTAGCGTATTCTTGTGTTTTATGATGATAGTCAGATATTTCCGCCGCTTTTGTAATCATGTCTTTCATCAAGATTGGATCGCGGAAAATACCACTTGTCGAAGTTAAATCGCCTTGCTTAACCAAATGATTAAGCCTAAAGGTATAGGGATCGACTCCTAAATCTTTCGCGAGATGGTTCATAAACATTTCAATAGCAAAAATCATCTGCGGAGAGCCAAAACCACGAAACGCTCCTGTTGGGACGGTATTCGTAATGAAGACATCACCAGAAACGTCAAGGTTAGCGATTGTATAGGCGTCTGTCACCGCCAACATCGCCCGCGATAAAACAACGGCGCTTAATCCAATGTATGCCCCAGCATCTAAACCGACATTGGCTTTAATGCCAATTATTTTATTGTTTTCATCAATTTTCGCTTCTAAGGTAATCGTGGAGGGGTGGCGTTTTGTTGTGACTAGCATATCCTCTTCGCGTTCAAAAATCATCTTAATTGGGCGCTTGATTTTAACGACCGCCGTCGCAAGTTGACAAGCAATTGTCGAAGGAAATTCTTCTTTTCCGCCAAAAGCCCCACCAACAGCGGGCTGAATAACGCGAACTTTATCTTCGGGATAGCCTAAGGTATTGATTACAGCATTTTTAATGTAGTAAGGGCATTGCATCGAACCAATTAAAGTTATTTTGCCTTCTTCTTCTAAATAAGCAAGCATCCCTTGCGGTTCAATATATGCTTGTTCTTGATAGCCGGTTTGAAAAGTTTCTTTAATACTGCGAACAGCCTTCTCTGAAGCTTCTTTAAAATTACCTTTTGTAAAGGATTTATGGGCAACGCTTTTTACTAAATCAAAAATAGGCTCTTCGTCTTGATAAGTGATTTTTATTTGCGAAATTATTTCGTCAATCGCCTGCTTATCAGGTCCGACAACGAGCATAATTGGCTCGCCGATATAATTAACGGTATCGACAGTAAAAACAGGCCAGTCTTTAAAAACCATTTTGACATAGTTTTCTTTGACGACATCGCGATGATCAACGATATAGTAATCAGCAGGTAACTCCGGTACAAAAATATCAAGAATTTTGCCCTTAACTATCGAAGAGCGAACCGTTTTAGCAAAAAGCATGTTATCAAAATAAATATCTGAGACATACTTTGCCTGACCAGAACACTTTTCTTCGTGATCAATTTTCGGTGTTGATTTCTTAGGATCGAACATTGCTTACTCCTTTTCTTCCATGACAATCGCCCCAGTCGGACACTTGACTGGACAAAGTCCACACTGGAAACATTTCTTGGGATCAAAGGTAATAACGTCTTTCATCTCAATAGCAAAATATGGACAGATTTTTACACACAGCATACAGCGAATACATTTTTCCGGAATCAAATAGGGGGTATTACCTTCGTATCTCACCTTATTAACAAGTTGGGTATCGATGACTTCTTGAATCGATGAGAAACCATTTCTTTCCAAAGCCTTTGGTAAGTCTTCAATAATTTTGGCGTATAGTTGTTTGCCTTTCAGCAGAGCGGCAGAAAGCATTTGCACGCCACTGGCTCCGGCTAATAGAAATTCAATTACGTCATCAGCAGTGGCGATTCCACCCACACCAATAACCGTTAATGACGGTTCGGCTTGTTTAATTGTATAAACCGTAGCTAATGCTAAATTTTTGATAACTGGTCCACTCGTCCAGACAAAACCTTTTTCGTTTCCGTAAATAATACGACGTTTCTTAATATCGATTTTCATCGTTGGACCAAGGGAATTAACAGCGACGACGCCATTCGCGCCCGCCTCTTTAATGGCTTTCGCAAAACCTGAGGGATCAGGAATATGCGGACTGATTTTCATATAGAGGGGTTTCTTGGTGTACTTACGAATTGTTCTAACCGTTTCCGCAATCACGGAATGGTCGGTACCCACATAGTGGGTAGAAACTTCAAAAGCATCAGCAAAACGCTCTAAAAGAGGAATCAAAACTTCCATATCTTCTTTGGTATAACCGACACTAACAATTAACGGGCGACCATCATTTACGGCCACAAATTCCGGTAAGAATTCTTCAATCCATTTTTCCTTGTTGTATTCACTCCAAAGTTCGCTATTCATAATATATTCGCGGTCTCCGTAAATACAGGGGCGAGGAATATGGGCGTCTTTTGTGGAAATAGTCTTTGTAACAATCGCCCCGCAACCGGCATCTTTCATGAAAACAAGACGTTCGGTATCGCCGACCAAAGGTCCGGCAGCAGGCATTAGGGGATTAGCGAGTACTAATCCATCAAATTTTGTCGTTAAATCCATTATTTTTCTCCTTTAATTCTCTGCCATAACGAATCGGCAAATTCCTGAGCGTTGTTCAGTTGTAAAACGAGTTTTTGATTCGTCAGTTCATAATCTTTCACGAGTTGTTCGCCAGCAACAAAAACATTACTTGGCTTAAATGAATGCATCATCCCATAAAAAAGATGGCCGAGGGCATTGCTTTGATCAAGATTGGTAGGCGCAAGGTAGGGAAGCAGTAACATATCAGCTTCATAACCTTCTTCAATACGTCCTAATTTGACACCAAGTTGACGAGAGACATAGTCATAGCCGTTATTAATCATTCCTAATAATTTATCTAATCCAAAAGCGGTTGGTTGCTGATGTAATAAATGTGCGGAATATAAAACGTTAATGTATTCATTGGCGATACCGCTTGATAATCCATCATTTCCAATCATGACGGGAATACCCAAATCAATAAATTTGTTAATATTGGGAAGACCAACAGCGTTATTCATGTTTGATGTAACATTAACAACAATTGAAGCTTTACGTTTTTTAATAATTTCAAGCTCCTGATCATTCACGTGGACACAATGAACGAGCAAACTATCTTCGTTAATTAATCCGTGATTATCTAAACGTTCAATGACTCTTTTTTGATATTTATTCAAAGAATCGACTTCATCCATTTCGCTTTCCGCGACATGAATATGAATCGGCGTGTCTTTTAGCTTATCGTGAACTTTTTGAAGCGTTTCTTCTGATAAACTCATCGAGGCATGAAGACCAAAAAGACCAGCAGTAAAAGGTGTTTTGAAATTTTTAATAAAATTAACGTTTTCTTCAATGGCTTCATCAACGTCAAAACGATCACTAACCTCAAAGGCAAACAAGGCTCTAAGCAATGCTTCGTCGCAAACAGCTTTTTTTAGCGAAGCAAGCGAGCCACTTATTTCTTTACCGCTCGCATGATGGTCAATAATCGTCGTCACGCCATTACGTAGAAACTCGGAAGCGGCGACGAGGCCACTATAATAGGAAGTTTCATTATCGATATGACGATCGATTTTCCACCACATCTGGTCAAGAATTTCCTGAAAGTTTTTCGGATTAAAAGGTAGCGCCAAGCCCCGAGCAAAAGTCGAGTATATGTGCGTATGCGCACAAACAAGTCCGGGCATGAGTATCGAATTTTGACCATCGATTATTTCGTAATTTTCATCGACAAAATTTTCCATTTTACCGACTTTTAAAATCTTATGGTCAAAAACAACAAATCCATCATTCAAAAAGTGCGCAAAATCATATATTTTTACGTTAATAATGGCCTTTTTCATTCAATATCCCGTCCTTTAATCCAACGCCCTTGCCCGCCTTGATAAACGCGATTTTTAATAACAAAATGCCCGCGGACTATCGTTGAGATAACTTGGCCGTGTGAGGGCTGGCCAATATAAAGCGAATAATCAGCGTTGCCATGTTGATCAAGAATTAGGCTGCGCGGTTCAGGTTTAAATATGACTAGATCAGCGTCATTACCAACTTTAATTTCACCTTTTTGATTGAGGCCTTGAATGCGGGCAATGTTACTTGTCATCTTATTAATAACTGCGTCACCAAGATGGTGTCGCATAATTGTAAAGGAATGTTCGATACCGCCAATGCCAAGAGGCATTTCGAAAAGCATTTTGCCTTTTTTGTCAGCGATATTAAAAGCACAATGATCCGTGCCAATCGTATCGATATGTTTTTGATTCGTAAATAATAATTTACGTGAAACAAAACCTCTTAAAGGCGGAGCAAAGGAATATAAATATCCGTCTTCGCGTTCTAAATCCTCGTTTATAAAAGTAAAATACTGCGGACAGCTCTCGACAAAGAAGCGTTTATTAAGAATATCGCCATATTTTTCAATAAGGGCTTCTAAAGTATGGCCATCACTAAGGTGGACCATATAAAGTTTTCCGCCATGCTGACGGACTAATTCTGCTAGTTTTAATGCTTCGCTTTTTTCGGCTTCCGATGAACGACTAATTGGCAAATCTTGGTAAGTGAAATCTTTTTTAATGACTATCAAATCATCGTTTTCAACATGGGCAAGTAAGAGAAATTTATACTTCTCTGACAGTTCAAGAAGTTTAATAATATCTTTCTCGTAAGTTCGGCG
Organism: Bacillota bacterium; assembly: GCA_023396795.1. GTDB lineage: Bacteria > Bacillota_I > Bacilli_A > RFN20 > CAG-826 > UBA1424. Next base: position 10,826 of record JAEWUY010000027.1, read on the forward strand.
TCCCGAATCTGAATAAGTCGTGAAAAGCTTTAAAGTGTGTATATCCAAACTTTTCATTTTTTTGACGAATTCTTCTAAATCTCCAGTTGGATTTTTAATACACGCATGAAGCCGAAAATCGATAACCGATTTATTGGCTAAAGCCATTCGTTTGTCATACGCGGTTTGGAGCTCGTCGGCGTTCGAAGCGGGATCAAGAAAATCAACAATTGAAGTGACTCCCCCATAAGCAGCGGCCACTGTCCCGTGATAAAAATCATCGACGGATTTATATTTGCCTAAATCAAGTTCAAAGTGGACGTGAGGATCAATAATACCAGGAAGAACTTCGAGTCCTTCCGCGTCGATGACTTGAGTGGCGTCAAGAAAGTCATCGCTTATTAATGCAATTTCTTCTTTTTCGATATAAAGATTGTGCGTTTCCCAGTGACCGTTGATGTAGAGTTTACCATTCATAATTGCGTAATCATACATAGTTTTACTCCTCTCCTGGAACTTTAATAAGTTCATAATCGGTAATGGCGAAATGCGAAGTAACGGGTTGGACTAGATCTTCGCGAATCGCAAGCACAAGGTCGAGTTTGCTGGATAAGACTTTTTTGAGGGCGTTATGATAGCCTCCCCCATTCATTTCAAGGACACCTACTTCGTCAAGATAGATAGGTGAAGCTTGCTGTTTAATAAGTTCATCAACAACTCTTTCTAGCAAAGGCACTATATCCAAATTTATATAAAACGGTCCAAATATTCCTGCGTTAGAGAATTCTTGATGGTAATGATTTTGCCTAATCATCCACGGATAAGTATTATTGTCGCTTAGACGAAGAATGGTATAACCATAAACTTCCTGTTCGTGAATATTTTTTATTGCGACAAAGCCGTCGCCAGTATGATTCTTACGATACTGATTAAGAAGCATCGTGGTTTTGCCAGAATTAATTTTTCCGGTGATGATTTTAACCATTAAGAACCTTTCTATTGTTGATGATTGTCTGCATAGGGAACAATGAGCTTTCCCTTATAACAAATTTGGTATGACTACTGCTAAAACAGCAACAACAAAAGTTAGAGGCGATAAAACATACATCAGCCAATTTGGTGCTTTCAAGTTTGTTTGTCTGATTGCAAGGAGGGCGTGGACTAAACGATATAAACCATAAATAATGGCAAAAACTAACAATTCATAAGCGCCATTAACGAATATGAAACTCGCACTGGCTTCAAAACTAGCAAGTTGCGCGGCCAGGTTTCCACTAATGGCCGACTGAATTCCTTGATTAGCCAAGAAAAGAACGCGCCAAGAAACAATCGCTAGAACAATCGCTCCAAGATGAATAAATAACTGTTTGACAGGTGAGGCTTTCTTTTCAAAAATGTAGCTAACAGCAAACACAGTAATCGATTCTAAAATAATCGAAATCATCGGTGTATATACTCTCATTAATCCTTCCCAATGAATTGGGAAAGCAAAGTTGATGGCCTTAATAGCAGCTGCAAGCAAGCCAACATAGAGGATTGTGCTTCTTCTGCCGGTATTTTGATAAGCCCAATACATTAAAGCCGAACCAATCGGAAACATGACAAGACCCGACCACATGCCAGGGAGCCAATGCAGAAGATAACCCATCGTGGCTTCAAGCAAGCCCCAAACAGCGCCGAAAAAGACAACAGCAAATAGTGTGTTTAACTTTGATTTTTTGTTATTCATAACAAGACTCCTTATTTTCCTTTTGCCATTCCCTGAAATATTTTTTCGGGAGTGACTGGTAATTTATTAATACGCACACCTGTGGCGTTAGCCACAGCATTCGCAATCGCAGCTGGGGGCGTGTCAATACCAATTTCGCCAACCGACTTCGCGCCATAGGGTCCGCTTTCTTCATAGCTTTCGGCAAACTCGGTCGTCAATTTCTTAACATCGAGCATTGTCGGAATTTTATAGTAAAGGAAGCTGTTGCTATTAAGCTTTCCACGGTTGCTATATTTGACATCTTCAAAACAGGCCATGCCTAAGCCTTGAACGATTCCACCTTCAACTTGACCTTTGGCTAACATCGGATTAATCGTTACCCCACAATCAACGACACTCACATAGTGAAGAATTTCGTATTCTCCTGTTTCGGTATCGAGTTCAATTTCGACATACCCCGCCATAAAAGGTGGAGGCGATTTATGGCCGACATAACTTTCGGTCGCCGTTAATTGGTGTTGATTTTCGTTATAGTAAAGGCGATTCGCCATATCTGAAAGAGTTAAGACTTCGTCTTGAGCCACGAATTTTATGCCATCAAAATCAATTTCTTCTTCTTTGACATTTAGATAATTAGCCGCTTCTTTAATTAGCATGTCTTTCATCTTTAAGGCGGCCTTTAAGGCAGCATTACCTGAGACATAAGTTGTACTTGAAGCATAAGCTCCAACATCAAAAGGTGTTAAATCGGTATCAGAAGAATAAACAACGACTTTATCAATAGTTGTCATTAAAGCTTCGGCGACGATTTGGGCAATAACAGTATCGCTACCTTGACCAATATCCGTTGCGCCCACCGTGACATTATAAAAACCGTCATCATTAAGTTTAATCGTGGCAGCACCCATATCGATATAAGGAATACCGCTTCCTTGCATAGCAATGGCCATGCCGACGGACCGCACTTTATTCGGACCAACTTGAACAAATGGATATTTATCTTTCCACCCGATTAATTCGGCACCGCGATCAAGGCAATAACGCAGTTTACACGTGTCCATGTCCATGGCCGTGCCTTCTGTTCCTTCACCCATGATGGCAAAAATCGGACTTGTTTCGCCTTCTTCCATCATGTTTTTACGACGGAGTTCTAAAGGATCGATGTTAAGTTTTTTAGCAAGAATATCAATCGCTGATTCTAAGGCAAAGTTTCCTTGAATGGCCCCGTAACCGCGAAAAGCTCCCGAAGAAACATGATTCGTATAAACGACGCGTCCGCCAAAACGAACAGCGTCCACTTTATTATAAAGTGGCAATACTTTGGAACCAGTAATCATAAAAACGGTTAGGGCATGTTCGCCATAAGCGCCAGTGTCAGATAAACTATCGCTATCAATGGCTTTAATCGTGCCATCTTTCATTGCCCCAATACGCATTCTCATGCGCATAGGGTGACGAGTGTACGACGACTCAAACACTTCCTGACGAGAGTAAATCATCTTCGCTGGTTTTTTGGTTTTCAAAGTGACAAGGGAGACAAAAAATTCGCAATGGAAAGCTTGCTTGCCCCCAAATCCACCACCCACTCTTGGTTTAATAACACGTATTTTACTTATTGGTAAATCAAGAGTTTGCGAAATTATTCTTCGAATATGATAAGGAGTCTGGGTCGCAGTATATATGACAAGACGATTCTGATAATCAAGTCGCGCATTAGCGGTATGAGGTTCAAGCATGCGTGAGCTTGAGCTTGGGTGTAGAAAGTTTCATCAATTACGACATCACACTTTGCAAGCGATGCCTCAACATCACCAATATGCATTTCATAGG
>JAEWUY010000037.1 GCA_023396795.1 Bacillota bacterium
AAGTAAACGTCACCATAAAGTCAATAAAGCCAACAATTTCTTTCGTTCCGTCTTCTTCGACTTCCAAAACATAAATAACATTGATCGGATTCTCGTTTAATTCGTAAAGCCAGTCTTCTCTTCGCCATGGCGAAAGAAACGACTCGTTTTCGATGGCTAAAATGGCAGCCAAGTCATTAATGTTCATTAAACGTAGACTGGTAATCATATTTATAGCAAGTCCTTTAAATATATCGGTTTTAACGTTAAAACGTTATCGACTGCCGTTGTGTCTTTACGCGCTTCGAGCATCCCTTGCAAAACATCAGGATTATACGCTTCGATGCCTAAGTATTTAGCGTCTCCTGAAACAACGAAATCGCTACTACCATTATTAACCCATCCTAATAGTTCGTCATTCGGCCAAACTTTTTCTTCAACAAGGATAGTTCCATTCCCATCATAAATCGCTACATAACTGCGGTTACTTCTAGCGTTGATGGCCGTGATTGTCTTCTTATCTACGGCTCTTAGGGCCGCTAATGAGGAAATGGCGTATATTTTTTTATTAAGGGCAAAGGCCAATGTTTTAGCGATTGTTAAAGCAATACGAATCCCCGTATAAGAACCCGGACCGATGGTAACGACCAGTTCATCAATGTCTTTTGCTGACAAGTTATTACGTTTTAAAAGGACATCAATTTCTTTGACCATCAGTTCGCTTTGCCTTTGCCAAGCCGTATAACTGATGCGATCAAATATTTTATCGTCTTGAGTTAGGCCAATATTTAAATCGCGATTCGCGCTATCAAGTAATAAGCTAATCATGATTGGCCTCCTTAAGTTTACTCAAGACTTGGTGATAACCTTCGCCAATACTTTCAAAAATAAAGCGCCGGCTATCTTCATCAAGGGGTTCAATTTCCACACGCAGATGGTTTTCGGGTATTAATGATTTAATATAATTAGGCCACTCAATCAAGGTCACGCCATCGCCTTCAATAAACTCTTCTAATCCCAGTTCGCTATCACGATTCTCAAGACGATAAGCGTCGATATGAAACATCGCCAATTTAGCTTCAAAGTAACATTTTAAAATATTAAAAGTCGGCGAGATAATGCGCTCTTGAATATCAAGCCCTTTAGCGACACCGCCGACAAACGTCGTTTTACCGCTTCCTAAAGGTCCCTCAAGAGTAATAACCGCTCCAGGAAACAAATAGCCGGCCAGTTTAACGGCAAGTCTAGTCGTATCCTCTACTGATTTTGAAATAAAAATGTATTTCAATGTTTAGCACCAACTTTCGCTAGCAATTATAACAAATAACCGGAAGTATAGTATAATACTTCGTAGGTTTATGCTGAAAGTTATCATCATCGGCGCTGGTCCGATTGGCCTTTATTGCTCGGGACGCCTCAAAGCGGCGAATATTTCGCATTTGCTTCTAGAAGCCGGCGAAAATGTCGGCGGTCAACTAAGCGCTCTTTATCCCGAAAAAGAAATCGTCGACCTGCCTGGTATTCAAAGTATTTTAGCTAAGGATTACATAAATAGACTTCAGAAAAATATCGATATCACTAATCTAAAACTGAATCAGCAAGTCATCGATATTAAAAGCTTCGAAGATCATGTCGAAGTCATAACAAAAGATGACAAATATATAAGTGAATATGTCATTATTGCCACTGGTCTTGGTTTTTATAAACCAAAACCAATGGGTTTACCTTTCGAAAATGAGTTTAATAATATTTTATATTCTTTGACGAGTTTCGAATTTCTGCAAAATAAAAAGGTCGCTATTTTTGGAGGGGGAGATTCGGCCTTAGACTGGGCTAAAGAAATATCAAAGGTCGCTAACGATGTTTTTCTCATTCATCGTCGCCGCGAATTTCGAGGTAACTTCGACACGATTAAAGACATTAAAAAAATTCAGATTTTTACGCCGTACATACCTAATCAGCTTTTAGTAAATCAAAACAAGCTAATCGGTGTCAAAATCAAACACACTGAAGAAGAAACATATCATGATTTAACTACTGACTACATTCTCGTTAATTTTGGTAACGTTCCATCTCCTGTTGTCTTTAATGTTCCAAAACAAAATACTGGCATTATTTGTGACGAGCACCGCTGTGTCATTAACCGCGTTTATGTCGCTGGCGACGCCATCGGTGTAACGGGCAAAATAAAAAGAATCTGCGATGGTCTTAAAGACGCCGATTCAATTCTTAAGTTACTTTTTAACCTTTAACTTTACTGACGTGTTCCACAAACTCGTTATATAAGGCGTAGATTTCCTCGTCAATAAAAGGGAAATCTCTTTTTTTAATCATTTCATAAATTTTATTAACAGAGATGGCTAAAACCTTCTTAATGTCTTCGCTATAATCAAGGGAATAGGCGTGGCGTTCGTATTCTTTTTGATCGAGTAATTTCGTACCACCACCAGGAAAGAGTTTAACGTCTAAATCATAGTCAATATATTTGATACAATCTTGATGAATGACGGCGGGTGAAGCAATATTTACATAGTAAGAGACATCTTTTTCCTTTAGCATGGCAATAACATTGAGCCATTCTTTCTTAAAGAAAACAAACACTGCTGGTTCGCGAGTGTGCCATTTTCGGCCATCGTGTTCAACAACACTAGCACGAACGGAAATCAAAATAATATGGTCGTCGTTATCTTCTAAAACATAACCATGACTCCAGGCGCGATGGAGCTCACCGTTATGTTTATAAGCTTGGATTCTCAGCCAACGTCTTTCGTAACTCATTATTATGCCCCACAAGGATCACAGAAAAATTTCTGATATCTTTTTTATTATAACATCAAAGTTTATTTGGTGATAAAAAAGCCTCACGAGGAGGCTTGTTTGAATAAATAATTACGAACTATTTAATCGTAAAGATAAATTCGGAAATATCGACAAGGTCGTCTTTATAATTACGTGTCGCTTTCGGATTAAATGGTTTTTCTAATGGTAAAACCATTAAAATATCATCATAACCCGCGCAGACAAAAGTCTTACCCTTTTGAATGGCAATCGCCACATCAACGAGAATATCATCGGTGTGAATTTTTTTAAGAGCACTTTGAACTTTCTTATTAACAAACTTAAGAGCTTCTTTGTTATTAGAATAAATCGCCATGACGTTATCATCGCTAATAACTTCTAAATGAGCGACATTAGTAGGCGGTAAAGCCTTTTCGTTACCTTTTAAATAAATGATAATCGGTTCATCTTGCTCATAACTATTAGCGGCCATAAAGTATTTGCCAACAAAAACTGGGACTAGTGACTTAGCACTTTTAGTTTGACCCGCGGCATCACAAACCGAAATTGGCATGCCTTTATACTTATAAGTCGTCAAATTACGACTACCGACCTGAACGACATCAGCGTAAATGTTGTTTTCCGTAAATTGCACGGCCTCGATTTTGTTTTCGACTTTAAAGTCGACATCTTCGTAATCGCTACCATCAAAAATAAATTCCGTTGTATTTTTGTAAAAAGCATCGAAATAGATTTTCATTTTGCCATTGAGATAGCGTTTGATAAAAAAGTTATAAAGCAAAATGAGAAGCAAAGAAGCCCCAACCGTTCCGATCGTTAGGTAAACACTAATGGGTAGAAAGACAAGCCAGCCCAAGACAATTAAGCCTAAAGCCGCAACTGAAACAATCCACTTGACGATATTTTGCACTTTATATTGCTTTAAAAAGATTTGGCGAGAGTCTTCAATATTTTTTAGATTGTCGGTGTCGTAAGCGATTAATTCTGGCACCACTTCTTCAACTTTTGATACTTCGCTAATCTCTTCTGGAAAAACCGGCTCTTTGAATTCGCTTTTTTCTTCTTTAATTTCTTCGTTCATAAAATTCTCCAAACCCTCAAACTTAAAGTTTGTGGCGCATACAATATATCATAAACAGCTTGATTAACGAAACGAAAGATTTTTCTAACGACCGAGATGGTTACCAATCATTTTATTCATTCTTAATAGCGGATCATATAGGCCGACCAAAACGACTAAAACGATACCGGCACTTGGCAGAATATAACTAATGTTATAAACAAGTGATCCCCAGAAGTTTAGTTCAAAATAAATAATACCCGATAATGTCGAGGCTAAGAGACGACCTAAAACAGCAATCACGGTTCCTAAAATCAAAAAGAGCATACCTTTAACGTTAAATTTGGTAATTTCGCGGTTGATAATAAGCGGTGAGAAAATGCCAAGCAAAGCCAAAGAACCATATCCAAGTAAATAGTCAAAGGGATAATAAACTAAACCCCAGCCATCAAGAATACAAGTAGCGAAACCATAAACAATTCCTGTGCCGATAAAGCCTTTAATTGGACCTTGTCGCAAGGCCAAAAGCAAAAGGGGCAGCATTGTAAAACCAATCGAACCACCCGCAGTTCCGATGCGAATTTTTAATCCGGGTAAATCAAGAACGATTGCTAGGCTGACAAGCATGGCCATTTCAACGATTTGATAAGTTGTAAAAACACTCTTAGCGTTCGCAAGGGTCAATGATAGAATCGCACCCAAAAAGGAAATGATAATAGCAATTACATATGTTGTTTGAATGATTGTCAGGGCAAACTGAGCGCTTTGCCCTTGCATATGGAAAGATGTTCCGCTGACGAACTCAACGAAATCAGGTAGTAAAATAAGCGAGAAGCCAGCAAGTAAGAAAAACATCATCGCTAAAGCTTCGGAATGTTTCGTTTTAATTAATAGCAAAGTTGCGGCAACGGCCGGAAACAAAAAGGCAAGTAAACTAAAAATATCGAAGTTGGCAGAACCGTATCCAAAAATAATACTAACTCCGATAATCGGAGTGCCGCCAACATCATAAAGAGGCAAAAAGATAAATAAAAACGCCAGAAAGCCAAGGCCAATGGCGACATAACGAATGATGTTTAGTGATTTGTTCATATTTAATTCCTCGCTAACTATCGAGGATAATGAAGAAATTTCTTCTATCCTACGCTAGCATTACCTAGATCAGGTGTGGTCTACTTCCCAAGTGAAGTACTCTCAGCCCACGCGGTGAGCTCCCGCAATTAGTATAGTCT
>JAEWUY010000111.1 GCA_023396795.1 Bacillota bacterium
ATCGTCAATCGTGAGTCTTCTACTCTTTTTCATTTTTCCTCGCTTTCTAAGCAGAGAAGACAAGAAAAATTATAAACCATTTAAAAAGAGATGCTTGTTGCTTTGAGTTCGTCACTTAACAGATGGCAAAACATTCGTTAAATAATTGCTTTTTTCATCCCCTTTTCATAAAATGTTTAGTTAGATGGGAGCGGTATGCGAAGATTAGGGTTGGGAAAAATTATTTCAAATCCACTAATAGTGGTTTTTTTAGCTGGTTCAATCGCATGCGGATGGATTTCCTCGCACACAATTGACTATCAATTAGACAATTTTTCCTATATGTTGAATGACTATAATTCGCATAATTATTATAGTGACTTCTACCCACCAGTAATGTCGATTCATCGCGATGACGGAGGCGCTTATAGAAACCTTTTTGATGAGTTTTACTACTCGGATTTTGTCCAATCCTGCCGAGTTAGAATTGACAATGTTCACGAAGTATTGATAGACAGCGGCGAACAAAATTCGGAATTGGGAATTTTTACGCAACCGACCTTTTCACTCAAAGAAGAACCACACAGCGACGGAGGCTATTTGTTAGACTACGGACAAAACTTAGCATTTTTTAATCCGTCGACCTTGCAACCAATAATTGGAAACAGCTTAGCACGCCGATATGGAGCAGATGCGTTTATTTTTGTTTCCGATACATACGCAAACAAATTGATTGACCATTATGGCATCGATCCAAATTTTGAATTAAGTAAGGAAGACAAATATCTTGAACTAATTACCAATGAACAATATTGCATGATAAAATTAATATTTGAAAATGATTTCGAAGTTACTTTGTGCATAAATAACATAATTATATCGACTTCAATCGATTCCCCGAGATATTTAAGTTTATATGGAGATTTTGGCCTAGTCCACTATTCTAGTAATTTTCAAAATCACATTAGTACAACTTTCGAAATGGATTTAAAGGTTAATCCATTTGGGAACAAATCAGTATTTTCAAGCGTTAAGAAACTTGGATTTGATGAAGAAAATTCGACAATTGAATTCATGAAGTATGATTATTCTAATGGAGAGTACTATGGAGACGAGATTAATGCAACGCTGAACGCAAAATATCGAGATATTTGGCTCTCTCAAAATGATTATTTGTGGCAGACAATATTTATTGTAATACTCATTGCGATAATCACCGCTTTTACCTTAATCTTATTATTGAGGAGAAACGTTTTTTATAATTCTCCCGCCCCATTTTATGCAATTAGCATCCTTTTTATTTTTTACTCAATAATCGCTAATTTTGTTTATGTTTACCCATTCTTCTCAATTTGTCCTTTGCTTCTTTGGATAATATGCTTTGTCTATGGTAGAAAGGAGATAAAGAGAGATTATGTCGATATTTTTGAAAAAATATTTAGAAAAAACAAGAGCCCTAATTGTAAGTTCTACTCTATCCAAATCTAAATTTCAAATTATCTTTGAAATTGCTATATATCTGTTTTTTGTGCTGTCGCTAATTAGCGTTCCTCTTTTTTCTTCAAAAGGCTCTCTATTTCTAATTACTTGGGCCCTTACCGTCTCGTTAATGCTATCAATATATGTCTGTTTGTTTCTTTTCTATGAACTGATGATCGATTCTATTTTTATTTCCATGTTGCTTTTCTGCATTTTTGCACTGATTTCCACACTTTTAAATGGATTTTATGATTTTAACTTTACACCGATTTTTTTGACTATTGTTGCCCTTACAATATATTCTTTTTGCAAGTCAAATATTGAATCAAGAAAAATCATGTTATTTCTTTCGTATGCGTCAACAATTATATTTTCTTTTATATATCTCATTATCTATCGAAACGAAATTCTATCCCTCGATTTTTCGAGATTGGGCTCTTTTTTTGGTGATATCAACGATATAGCAATATTCTTCGGATTTGGTTTTACGATATCTTTCTATTTATTAACCCATCGGAGAAAAGCATCATGCATTATTCTATCGGTTACAAGTCTGTTCTTGTTTGGCCTCTGCGGTATGACTACCGGTTCAAAAATATTTTTATTAATCGCAATTGTATCGATGTTAGCTTGTATTATTCATAGGTTTGGAGTGCAAAAGTGGTATTTATCCTTATTTACAATAATTGCAATTGCAATTTTCACAATCCTCATACTTAATTTATCGTTTTTTTCCACTATTAAACATAGATTATTGTCGATGCTGTCAACACTTCTCGGCCAAGAAATCGGCGGGGTTCGAAACACCGATTATAGTTCACTAACAAGGTTTTTTATGTTTCTTGATGGAATTGAAATGTTTTTGAGGAAACCTTTTTTTGGTTTTGGCATAAGGGGTTTTTATATTTTTTCTTCCTTTGGATATGGATGGTCCCACAACCATATTTCTGAGTCTCTTTCTTCCTTTGGACTTATAGGAACCATATTGTTTCATTTAGGGTTTTACCTTTCAATTATTGGGTTTTTTAGAAAGAGGGATAATAATTCTTTCGTTTCCTTTTTGATATTGCTGTTTTTTATTACAAGCATGATATCGCTTGCCCTTTATAACCAAAAAATATTTGCTTTTTGCATAGGAATAATCTATGCTTCTTTAGCCGAGACAAAAGTATATATGAAAATCCGTCCTCGAACCCTTTTAAAAGTTAAGGCCTTGAACCCGTAGTTATCATAAAGAGGATACAAAATGTTAAAAGTTGTAGAAATAATATTAGATTTAAGCAAAAGAGCGGGCGCAGAAGTATTTTTTGCCTCTCTTTGTGAAGAATTAAATTCTCGAGGCGACATCGAGTTGTCAATAATCTCGCTATATGATAACATCGATTCTTCGTTTAGCGGTTTAAGGAATTTACGCAATTGCAAGTTTTATACCGTTCATAAACATCCAGGAATCGATTTTAAAGCAGCGATAAAACTCAGAAAAATTATTAAAATGATTAATCCTGATATTATCCATACTCATAGGTCGATTTTGAGTACATATTTTCTCGCATTTGGGACAAAGAGACACAAATGGTTTAATGTTCACACCGTTCATTCTATTGCAGAAAAAGAGTGTAATAGAATAACATATTTTTTGCGCAAACCATTTCTTTATAAGAAAACTCTTATTTTGGTAGGAATCGCTCCAGCAATAACTAGTTCAATTCTTAAATTGTACCCAAAGGCTACGGTTCCAACAATACTAAATGGAATTAGTTTCAAGCACCAAATCACAGATAATGTGGAAAAAGCATATGATTTCATATGCGTAGCAAGTTTTAGACCAGTAAAAAATCACAAAATGCTTTTTGATGTCTTTGATAGTGTTTATGAACAGAATAGCAACAGTAATTTGATTTGCCTAGGAGAAGGCCCTTTGTTTGAGACAAGCAAGGAATACATTGATGGTTTGAAATCAAAGCCTAATATTTATTTGGTTGGTTCTGTTCAAGATGTTGATTCCTACTTAGAAAAATCACGAACCTTCGTCCTCTCTTCTTTGTACGAAGGGAATCCGATATCAATATTGGAAGCAATGAAACACGGACTTCCCATCATTGCTCCTCGTGTCGGCGGAATACCGGACATCGTAAAAGACAAAATTAATGGTCTTCTTTACCCTGCTGGTCGTAACGATAAAATGTATGACTGCATGATCGAGTTATTAAGCAATACTGCGAAATACAAAGAGATTGAAGCCAACAATTTTCGCGATAGCAAGAACTTTTCAATGGAAAAATGTGCCAGTAAATATGTAGAGTTGTTCATTTCGCTTATTAAAACGAGTAAAGAAAGGAGCTGATTATTATGAAAATTGCTGTTTTTGGGTTGGGATATGTTGGGCTCAGCCTATCTATTCTATTGGCTCAAAAGAACGATGTTTTTGCGGTCGATATCGTCGAAGATAAAGTCAACATGATAAAAAGCAGAATATCGCCAATCGTCGATAAGGAGATCCAGGACTATTTGACTACAAAAGCTTTGAGCCTCGATGTTTCGACAAACCCACAACACGCTTTGCGCGAAGCGGAAATTGTAATTATTTCCACCCCCACAAATTACGATTATGGAAAAAACTACTTTGACACTTCTTCCGTTGAATCTGTAATTAAAGAATCTATTAGGTTTAACAAAAATATTCTTATTTTTGTAAAATCGACAGTGCCTGTTGGATTTACAGATTTGATGAGGAAAAAATACCGACATGACCTTATATTTTTCTCCCCTGAATTTTTAAGAGAAGGCAAGGCTCTTTATGACAATCTTTACCCCTCAAGAATAATTGTTGGTTCACCATCGAAAGCAGAAAAGCATCTTACTCTTGCTAAAAAATTCATCGATTTATTAAAAGACTCAGCGATCAAAAAAAACATTGAGTCATATGTGGTTGGTTCTTCCGAGGCTGAAGCGATAAAGCTTTTTTCTAATACCTATCTCGCGATGCGGATTGCATATTTTAATGAACTTGACTCCTATGCTTCAGTTAAGAAAATGAATACACGCGAAATTATTGAAGGAGTCTGCTCTGACTCACGAATTGGCAATTTCTATAATAATCCATCTTTCGGTTATGGAGGATATTGTTTGCCAAAAGACACAAAACAGTTGAGGGCTAATTTCGCTGATGTCCCAAATGAGTTAGTCAATGCAATTGTTGAGTCAAATAAAACCCGTAAACAATTTATTGCAGATCAAGTATTAGCTGTGTTGAGAGATAAGAAACCAAATATCGATATGCCTGTAGTGGGGATATATCGGCTGGCCATGAAATCAGGATCTGATAATTTTAGGCATTCGTCGATTCAAGGAGTTATGCGTCGTTTGATAGAAAATGGTGTTTCTCTGATTGTCTATGAGCCTAATTTGTCTGAAAACGAAATCTTTGGATGTCAAGTTATTAAGTCCTTCGAAGACTTTCGAAAGTTGTCGGACATTATTGTTGCTAATAGGCGTGATGAACGCATCACCAATCTAACAAATTTGGTTTATACTCGCGATATTTTTGGTAGAGATTGAGTATGGGGAAGAGGCATTATAAAATCGGCATATATGGATACTTTGCTTTTGATATCGCAGACTTTGGAGGACAGCCAGTCAAAACACGCGCAATGTTCGAGACCCTGCTAAATTTTTATAGGAAAAGTGATGTTCTCATACTGGATTCCATAGGGTGGAAAAAGACAAAGATCAAACATTTTTTTCGATTGCTAAATCTAATTTTTCGGTGTAAAAACATTATCCTATTACCAGCAAGAAACGGAGTAAATATTGTAACAAAAATAGTATATATCGTTTCTCGGCTTTTTTGCTTAAAAAGAATCATACACTATGTTGTGATTGGCGGTTGGCTGAATGAGGCCCAAAAAGATAATCATTCATTGGCGAAAATATTAAAAAAAATTGACTATATTTATGTAGAAACAGAAACGATGAAACAAAGTTTGCTTGTTTCAGGATTTTCAAATGTTGTTCTAATGAGAAATTTTAAGAACGCTCAACCCTTACTCAAAGAATATAATAATGAAGCATTTGATTTTTGCTTTTTCTCTCGGGTAATCGAACAAAAAGGCATTATTGACGCGGTTGATGCTATATCAAGAGTCAATGCAAAAAGCGGAAACCACCCTTGCACGCTCGACATTTACGGTCCCGCAAGCGAAACATTTATTAATGAAATTCTTAATAGACATAAAGTTGATTTCATAAAATACAAGGGCTTGATTAACACTCAAGATTCTATTAGCGTTCTTAATAATTATTATATGCAAATTTTTCCAACTAAATTTTATACAGAAGGAGTACCCGGATCACTTGTCGATAGTTTTTTTTCCGGACTGCCCATTATTGCCTCGAGATGGGAAAGCGGCGGTGATGTTGTCAAAGATGGCTATAACGGGATATTGTTTTCTTTTAATAGTGTTGACGATTTGGTAGATAAAATAGAATATTCGATAACCCATCGCAATTTAATTAA
>JAEWUY010000114.1 GCA_023396795.1 Bacillota bacterium
AAGTAACTCAAAAAGCTTGTGCGCCTGACGCGGCAAATATTCTTTTTGGCAGTGCAAACACGTTTCGATATTTTCGCTAAGATTAACATCCACCGCTTGGTGGCAGTGAGGACAAACACCTTTACTCATAATTTTACTTATAACACATATGTTAAACTAATTCCGGCAATAATAAACACTTGCCCAATCAAATAAAATAACATGATGTAATAATCCCTTCTTTTAAAATTTTTAACAAATGTTGAAGCCGTTAAGATTAAATCACTTGCCAGAAAAGAAATGCCTCCGATAATTCCAAGCACCATATAGTTTTCAAAACCATTTAAGCTGGCAATTAATGAAACAATCGTAACGAGCAAGAGAACCGACAAATAAAAGTTTCCAAGCAAGGCCATCCAACGATTTTTGGTAATTTTTTTGCTTAATGGATATCCGGCAATAATAAAAAGGAGTATTCCAAAAGCAACAGCAACGTAAAACCACCACTGCATCGGTATAGCTTTCATCATAACGAATAAAATTTCGCTAATATAGAGGAAGTGACCTATTAAAAAAGCGGCCGTTCCAAGCATAAATAAGGGCCGCTTCTTCCATATCAAAAAAATATCGCCAATCATTCCCAGAAATGCACCCACATATAAAAAAGGGTGCTTAGGGACCAAGGTAACTGCTGCAATAGCTAAAAGCAAAAGACAAAATGGTTTAACGATTTTTCTGGCCTTCTCCATTTCGTTAAAAGCCAAGACAATTTCCACAAGCGAAACAAGAATAAATAGTCCAAAGAAAACATAAGTGATGGTTGGAATCATATCGCACATTTCTCCTTGTTAATTTTATCATATCTTTTCGTGTCCTGTGGTATACTTTTCCCGACCCCTATGCGCGCAAAAACTGATTTATTAACTGATCGAATATATCCATCCTTAATTCGCTTTGTCACACCAATGCTTTTGATGTGGCTTCAAACATCGGTTTTTGGAATGATTGATTTGATGATTATTTCTAATTTCACTGATTCCTTTGCTATTGATGCCGTAGCCGGTGGAATTTCTGTAATGAACGTAATTACTTATACCATTGCCGCCCTAACAACGGGCGGAGGAATTCTTATCGGCCAATATTTGGGAGCAAAACGTCATGGTGATGTCAAAAAGCTCATTGGCAATATGTATGTCCTCTTTGGTGTTGTCGGTTTAGCTGTTGCCATATTAATGGCGATTTTGGCTGCTCCAATTACGAATTGGCTTAACCTTGATGGGCAAGCTAAAGTTGATGGTTTTAACTTCTTAATTATTGCCGCTGCCGGAATTCCTTTTATTATGGGTTTTAATATTATCGCTGCTCAACTTAGAGCTTTTGGTAATTCTCGTTCGCCTTTCCTTTTTTTGGTTTTAGCGGCTACAATTAATATAATTCTTGATCTTGTTTTTGTCGGTGCCCTCCACATGCGAGCTAGCGGAGCGGCCTTAGCCTCAATCATCTCGCAAATGGCTTCTTTTAGTGCCGCTATTATATATATTCGCCTTAAAAATTATCCGGTTCCGATATCTAAAAGTGACATCAAGTTTAATGGGGCTTGTTCAAAAATGACTTTACGAACCGGAGTGCCTTTGGCACTACAAGATGGAATCGTTCTTCTATCTTTTACTATTATCATGGCGCTTATTAATCTTTACGGTACCGATGCTGGTTCGGGCTTTGGCATTGGCGAAAAAATAACCTTCTTTTGTTTTGTTCCATTAAATGCCTTTAGTGCTGCCTTAACTGCCACAACAGCCCAGAATCTAGGTGCGGATGAGTTAGGACGCACAAAGCAATACGCCAAAGCCGGCTTATTAATGCAAGGTCTTCTGGTTATGGTAATTGTAATTATTTGCGAAATATTCGCACCACAAATTGCCGCTTTATTTACTTCTAATCAAGTCATTATCGACTATGCTGCAGCTTTTATTCGTATTATTGCTCTTGATGCTGTAATTTGTATTTTCATCTATGTATTAAATGCCTTATTTATGGGTTCTGGTCATACATCTTTTTCTATGTTTCAAAATGTTTTATCAACGCTTGTCGTCCGTTTACCATTAGCTTTCATAATCGTTTTTGCCTTGCGCCTTCCGGCGACCGCTATTGCTTTTGCTTACCCCATCGCTAGTGTTTTTTCGCTGATTGCCTGCTTAATATATTTTAAAATGGGCCGTTGGAAAAAAATCCGCCAAGATAAGCCCAGTATCCCCAAGATTTCCTAATTAATTATTTATATAGGGTACGTAAACTTTTCGCGTGTTTTTTGACATCTTCGCAAATGCGAAAGGAATCGCACATTTTTTGAATGGCTTTGCCAATAATGTTATAGCGAAGTGCCTTTGAGGCAATGAAATCTAAGATAGCTTGCGAGTTATAAATAGCTAAATCCGCGAGAAGCCATGCCTCAGCCATCTGCACATAATACTCATGGTCATCACGAAACAAGGAAAGAATTTCTTTTGTTCTTTGCGGATCTTTTTGAAAGCCACTTAGAAAAATGACATACCCCCACCTTCTTACAAAAAGCAGATTAGATTTAGTGTAAATCTTGGCCTTATTATAAACATATTCAAAGGATGGGGCTTTAACTAGAAGTTGAAGCAGCATATCAACATGCCACCAATCGCACAAACAAGAAAAATGCTTTTCGATAAAGGCTAATTGCTCTTCATATTTTTTAATCCGCTTAAGTGAAACGACAAAATAAATTCTATGCAACGCTCCACTTTCAGCAATGTGTGAATATAGTTCAGAGACGTCGATATTATCTTTCAAGTATTGTTTGGCAATGGCGTCAATATCCGCCGTCCTCATTTTTTTGATTGTGCTTAATCGAAGAATAGTTTCCTCATAAATCATTTTTTAGTATCCCCCATAATTAAATATCGCATTTATTGTACCCTCTCGGTAGACAAGATATTTACAAGTTCATCCAAATTGTTATGCGCTAATAAGCAAGGTTGTAGATTATAAGTCAAAAAATATATTTACTACCAAAAATAGTTAACAAAGTAAGGAAGCAATTAATAGTCATTTTTTAATCATTTAGCATCTTTTAATTCTTTTATTGTGAACTAGAAGCAAAAAATTACTATTGATATTGAGCATTACATTTGCAACACTGAAGATAGTATTATACCTTTTAACCGTCAGCTACTTCGCTGATTCCATCAAAGTAAAAGAAAGGTTTTTATCACATGATGCCACGCAGCAATTTTACGAAAAAATGTCTAGCCGATGCCTTGTTAAAGCTTATTAAAAAGGGAGCAGACATTGATTCAATATCTATTCAAGATATTGTCGAAGAAGCCGGTTTTTCACGAATGGCCTACTATCGCAACTTTAAAGAAAAAGGCGATATCATGCGCTATTACTTTGATTCAGTTACTGAAGAATTTATTAAACGGACAAACACCAACTTCTTTCAAACGCCATTTGATAAATATCTTGTTTATGTTTTTGCCCATTTGTTTTCTCACCGCGATCTTGCGGCCTTATTAATAAAAACAAATATGTTTGATTATGTTAAAGAACAGTTTGATTTAAAATTAATCAAAGAAGCGCGGACCAACGAAGAAAAACAGCGTTATATTTTCTTTGCTGGTGGGCTATTTAATGTCTATTATCATTGGCTAATTAATGGGGCCAAAGAAACGCCAGAAGAAATGGCCTCAATTATTTCTAACTATATTAGCAAACCATAAAAAATTAATTTAAATTATCCGCTGATTTTTGAAACAATCGGCGGATTTTTTTAATGCTTTTATAGTCTCCGAAGAAAAGCAAATTAGTGAATGGAAAATCAACCATCAACATCGTAATGCCAAGCGAACCTATATAAAACCCAACCGTTAGGAAAACGATAAAAAGCATCGTGTTATTATCAAAAACTTCCGGGCGCGGAAGATAAGTGGCGAGAAGGCGAATTAAAAAAACATGAACCAAATAAAATGGCCCGCTGTATTTAGCGTATTTGGCTACCTTCTGAATAATCGTAAATCGTTCCACAAACAAAGCTATATAGTAGTAACTAATAACGCCGGCACATGCGATTATCATTCGCCAGGCAATCTCGTTAAAAGAGCCGTTTAATCCTCCGAGCCAATTTTGATAATGCCATAAACCAACAATATAAATCGATGATGAAATAGCAAAAGCAGTAATCCGCAAGAATTTTATCTTTTTCAGTGATGCAAAATAATTTTTAAAAGTAGCCAGTAAAAGACCAAGAAAAGCAATTGGTAAGTAATACAAAAACATATTTGCCGAAAGAGTTCCTGGACCTAAATCATTTGCGTTATAAATATAAATGAAAACGCTAGAGAAGATAACGAGAAAAACAACTAAGAACATCGTCTTCAAAAGATCATCGATAAGCGAACTTTCTTTAAAGAAAAGATTTGTTAAATAGTAACCAATGCCAAGGATGGTATTAATAAAAAAAGCGGTCAGGAAAAACCAGTAAAAAGTATCGGTTCGGTAATATAGTTCACCCATCCAATAGGCAAAATCGTGATCAGCAAAACGTGGCAAAAGCCATATTGACAAACACGTAAATAAAAAAGCTGGAACAATGTAAGAAATGAATAGTTTTGCCAAGTAAAGAAGAAGGTCCGTTATTTTCGTCGCCTTCTTAACGAAAAAGCCCCCAACAAAAAAGAAAATAGCCAAACTGACACTATAGAAAAAAGAAAAACCAACCGTCTGAGTAAAGTTAACCACATACCAACGTTGTAGAACGTGGCCAAAAAGAACGTAACTCATGGCGACAAGTTTTAAAATGTCAAAAGCGATTAAACGTTCTTGAGGTTTATCGTTTTGATTAACACGAGAAAAAATAGGCTTTTGGTTAAAAGACTCACTCATTTTATTTTTTTCTTAAATAGACTTTTAACCCAAGCATTAAATTTACGAAGTGGAGCGACAAAAAGAGGAATGAGAAAATGGAAAAATGAGACAACAATTGCGGGAATGATATAAACAAATTCATAAGTTGATAAATCAAAAAGAAAATTGTTTTGACCTAATAGAAAAAAGGCCCCAATTCCCAAAGCAATAGCCAAGATAGCGGATGCTTCGGAAAAGAAGACGGAAATTATTCGCCTGATCTTCGTGTTTTTAAGAGGGTTATCCATAAAATCAAACGATGAAAGAGCCACTAAGTAGGCGATAACAATGAACAAAACACAAGAGGCAATCAAGAAGACGCCCATAAATATATCGTTAGTTACAAAGTAATGAGGGGCAATCGCTAAAAATAAAAAGCTAAATAAAATCGACACAATCGCAATTAAATAAGAAATTTGATTGAACTTGAAAACTTTTTTAATTAATTCCTTATTTTGTTTTACTAACTCGATGGTACCAACATCAACTTGCTCAATCTTACCGACGCCAGTGTCAATATGACAAAC
>JAEWUY010000070.1 GCA_023396795.1 Bacillota bacterium
AATCAGGATGGCGTATACCTTTATCAAAAAGGGCAATTTTATTATCGAGTCGACCTTGTTTATCAATAAAATAAATAGCCTGAAAATCATAATGAAAAACAGCCATAATATCATTGTCAGCATATACTTTAACAAATTGGGTAAACAGAGAGTCATAAAGCGTGAAATTATAAATTTCAAATGGGTCAATCACGAGTGTTTCAAATTCTTCGACGAGTTTATCATAAGGCGAGAGTAAAAGCTTTTCAAAATCTTCAGAATAGATTTGATTGACAAGGCGATTAAAAATTGGAACATAGAGTCGCGTTTTATCATCGTTTGCAAATGGTAGATCAACAATTTTTTCGCGAATAAATTTACGAAAGAAAGCTAAGCCTTTTTCCCGTTTGATGACGTCATCGTTATTAACGGCAAAGCGCACCGCTTCTTCAATCGCCTTTTTGTTTTTTATTGAGCGAATAATGATATTAGCGCGAATAATTTCAAAATCACTACTAGCTAAAGCAAGATGCTTGTACATCGGAAAGCGCTCCAGCAGCAGACGATTCTTTAGAAAAAACAAATTCTCTTCACTATCAAGAAAACCTTTAAAGCGTTGATTTTGTTCAAGAATTTGATAAAGATTCATATTAATTTTCCAAAAGATTTGCTATTACGCTTAAAGCATATATCGAAGCCGTCTCAGCCCGCAAGATGCGATGTCCTAAAGATACGGGAATGTATTTCAAAGTTTTGGCCTTGTCGACTTCCTCGCCAGTGAATCCCCCCTCAGGACCAACAACGATTGCGATACGATCATGCTTTTTCACTTGCTTTATATATTTGTGAAAGTCGGTACTAGGTCCACTTTGTTCTTCATAGGCGATAAATTTATGATGAGCGCGAATTGTTGATAAATCATTCCAA
This sequence comes from Bacillota bacterium, assembly GCA_023396795.1. GTDB lineage: Bacteria > Bacillota_I > Bacilli_A > RFN20 > CAG-826 > UBA1424. The sequence goes on from JAEWUY010000070.1 coordinate 907, forward strand.
TAATTCAAATAGGAAATAAGTGGAATATGTGTTCTTTTCGATTGTTCAGAAGCTTCTTTGATTATTTTTTGAAAACGCGCTAATTTGTGAGTGACTTCATCTTTTTTAAAGTGAACAATGCTACGTGATGTCGAAATTATGACAATTTCAAAAACGCCGAGTTCTGTTGCTTTTTGCAAGACGAGGTCCATCTTATCGCCTTTTAAAGGCGCCATAATTAAAATAACATCACTTTTAAGCTCATTATCCTCAATTATTTCTTTTTGAATTTTGATAAATAGTGGTTTTATTTTTTCTACTCGCCCTAAGAAAACGCGACCATCGGAAACGACTTCGATCTCGGTTGCAATCTTAGCCCGCATAACGCGAGTAAGATGGAAAACGTCACCCTCAGACAGGATGGCGTGACCCTCAAAAACTTCGCCAAAATATCTTTGCATCAGCGCATCATTTCGCCGACGCCATCTTTAACATCTTCGCGTAAAAGATAAGTCAAAGCGAATAATCCTTGGAATACTATTTGAACAAACAAAGGCAATAAATAAGCCCAAATCGACCCTTTAATAATTACAAAAAATAACAATGATCCGACTCCGGCAATTAAAAAAAGAGCGATGAGAATGAAAAGCAAGCCTTGTCGTGGTTTACGAATATAAAAAGAATGCACACCAAACATTCCTAAAATGGCGCATAATATAGCAGCTTTTTTCTTCGATTTTAAACGGACGAGTTCAGTGTCTTTTTCAACGCCCTCGCCAAAAGCTTTTGTCACATCTAATGTTTCTAAAGAAACACCATCAAGGGGGCGACGTTGCCCACAAAAAGGACAAATCTCTTTGTCCATCCGTTCAATTTTTGCTTTACAGTGGCGGCAATATGGCATGTTTATAACTCTTTTATGTAGTATACCACATAATCTAAAAATGATTCGCAAATTGTATAATATCTTAAAACAAAAAAGGTTTTAAGTGCGAAGAGGATTATTCAACTACATTAAAAACTAATTCCGAGCGCTCATCAACGTCTAATAAATACTTGTTTTTTGTATCTAGTTGACCGGAAATAATGGCTCGTGCGATTTTCGTCTCGATCTCTTTTTGAATAAAGCGCTTTAGTGGCCGAGCGCCGTATTCAAGGGAAAAACTACGATCAAGAATGTATTCTTTGACACGATCAGTAAAATTAAGGGCAATAAATTGCTCTTTTAAATGTTTAGAAAGTTCAGCAAGAAGCTTATTGACGATTTTTAATTGTGTATCTTTGGCTAGTGGATGGAAATAGACAATCTCATCGATTCGATTTAAAAATTCAGGACGGAATGTTGCTTTGACTAACGAATCAACATGTTCAGGATGACCTTCGATAAAATACTCACTACCAAGATTGCTTGTCATAATGATTACCGTGTTTTTAAAATTAACGGTTCGTCCTTGAGAATCAGTTAGACGTCCATCGTCAAGAACCTGCAAAAGCAAATTAAAAACTTCGGGATGAGCCTTTTCGATTTCGTCAAATAAAATTATTGAATAAGGACTGCGTCGAACTTTTTCAGTTAATTGCCCGCCTTCTTCATAGCCAACATATCCTGGTGGAGCGCCAATAAGGCGCGAGACCGAAAACTTCTCCATGTATTCGGACATATCAATACGAATAATGTGCGTTTCGCTATCAAATAACGCTTCTGCTAAGCTACGAGCAACTTCTGTTTTACCTACACCAGTCGGACCCAAGAAGAGAAAAGATCCTATCGGTCGATTCGGATTAGCAATACCGGCCCTTTGTCGTAATATAGCATCACTAACTAAGGAAATTGCTTGATCTTGACCAATTACGCGGCGTTTAAGCGTTTCGTTTAATGTCAAAACTTTTTCGCGATCCCCTTGCATTAAGCGACTTACAGGAATATTGGTATTTTTAGCCACCACTTTTGCAACTTCTTCCTCTGTTACAACTTCGGAAAGTAAATAATCTTGTTTATCGACGCTTTCGAGTTCTTGTAATTTCTTTTCTAAATCTGGTATTTTTTTGTATTGTAATTCACTTGCAAATTTATAGTCGCCACGGTTGAAAGCTAAATCAAGATCAAATTTTGCTCTCTCTAGTTGGCCTTTTATTTTCTTGGCGACTTGAATATTGTCTTTTTCGTTTTGCCAACGACTCGTCAAATTTTGCTCATTGCTATGCAATTTATCGAGTTCCGTATTTAACTTTTGGAGTTTTTCTTTACTAATTTCATCTTTTTCTTTGATTAGAGCAACTTTTTCAATTTCCAACTGACGAATTTTTCGCGTCACAGCATCTAGTTCCGCCGGCATACTTTCAATTTCGACGCGAATGGCAGCGCATGCTTCATCAATTAAATCAATTGCCTTGTCTGGCAAAAAGCGACTTGTGATATAGCGATTTGATAAACTGACGGCTGCCACAATCGCCCCATCGGTAATTTTCACGCCGTGGTGCGATTCAAATCGCTCTTTTAAACCGCGTAAAATCGAAACGCTATCTTCCGGAGTTGGTTCATCTACGAGGACAGTTTGAAAACGACGTTCCAAAGCACGGTCTTTTTCGATATATTGTCGATATTCATTGAGAGTCGTTGCCCCAATACAGTCGATTTCTCCTCGCGCCAGCATCGGTTTAAGCATGTTAGAGGCATCTAAGGCACCATCTGTTCGTCCAGCCCCAACAATTAAGTGGATTTCATCGATAAAAAGAATGATTTTGCCGTTTGAATCTTTAATTTTATTTAAAACAGCTTTCAGTCGTTCTTCGAATTCACCACGATATTTTGCCCCAGCAACTAGGGCTCCCATATCTAATTCATAAACTTGTTTATCTTTTAATGAAGCAGGGACATCGGCTTTGACAATACGCTGCGCCAAGCCTTCAAGAATCGCTGTCTTTCCTACCCCAGGTTCACCAAGCAAAATGACATTGTTTTTCGTCTTGCGAGATAAGATTTGTACAATCTTACGAATTTCCTCATCGCGACCAATCACCGGATCAATTTTTCCGGATTTTGCCTCTTCGGTTATTAACCGCCCGAATTTAGTTAGTACCTCGGGATCTTGACTATAATCAATTGGGTTTTCCATAAAAATCACCTCACAATTAGCACTCCTTATATATAAGTGCTAACTATATTATAGAACACTATTAGCACTTGTCAAGCGCGAGTGCCAAATACAAAAACAGACAAGTGATTAATACTTATCTGTCATATTTTGTTTTTCGTATTTATTAATTTGAAGTCGGAGGTGGCAGTTGTTTTTCGTTTGCCTCGACTTGCGAAACTACTTGCGCGACCTTTTTGTGATGGTCGGGAATAACATAGCTAAGGATCATCGAGATGACGAACATGTTAAGAATCGGACTAGCAAAAATAACTGATAAGTATTCAAAGCCAAAGGAGTCGAGAACAAGATAAAAATCTGAGACTAAGGTAATTCCAAAACCAAGAGTTAAGGAAATAGCTAAAACAAGTATTGTTTTTGAATCAAAACCAATTTCTGCCACCATTTGCATGCCAACAATGGCAATCGAGCCAAATAGTATCAACATACAGCCACCAAGAACCGGCTCAGGAATCGTAATTAACAAATTGGCGATTGGAGGAAACAAACTAGCAACAACAAGAAAAAGGGCCCCAATAAAAATTGTGAAACGATTAACAACTTTTGTTTGCGCGACAATGCCAACATTTTGTGAAAAAGTCGTTAATGGCAAAGAACCAAATAATGCCCCAATAACGCTATTTGCAGCATCGGCAGTAATCGCCCCAGAAATCTCTCGATCACTTGGATCGCGGCCTAAGCCCATGCGCGCAAGCGTTGTCGTATCGCCGATACATTCCACTGAAGAGGCGATATAAGAAATTGTGACAATTAAAATTGGAACAAGTTCAAATCTTAAAGAAGAGAAGTTAATAAAACCCGGTAAAGCAATAATGCCACCGCTACCAATTAGACTTAGATTTACCATATTTGGAAAGGCTAGAGCGACTAAATAACCAACGACCATCGCCACGAGAATCGCCAAATTTTTCCAGACACCTTTAACAAATATGTTCCAGGCGACAGCTGTCGATAAGGTGATGAAAGCCACAAGAGCGTACTGCCATAAATATTCATTGCTTGCTGTACCGTTAACGACACTGGCTAAATAACCAGCACCACCAAAAAATTGAGCGCTGCCAACGGAAAGAAGCGATAAACCAATGGCTAAGACAACCGCAGCTGGAACGATTGGCTTAATGAGCTTGCGCCAATATTTAGCGAAAATTCCTAAAACGGTAATAATAAGACCACCCACAATCAAAGCCCCAAACATAGCACCGGGATTGCCAATTGCCACTAAAGCACTAACGAATGTGAAGGATGTTCCAACAACAACTGGCAAGCGTGAACCGATTAATAATTGAATAATCGTTCCGATACCAGCCATAAAAATGGCCCCTCGAATTGCTTGTGCGGTCAGTTCTGGATCACCAAAAACACCAAAAACGATAATTACTGGTGTTATATTAGCCACAAACATTGACAAGACGTGTTGCAAGCCAAATGGTATCGCCTTTAAAATCGGAACACGGCCATTTACACTATAAAGATGTTCGGTCTTCGCGTTGGAAAACATCGCGCGAATATCAGCAAAAAAATTCTTCATTTTAATAATTTTGTTTATGGGGAATGTTGGAATATTCTTCGAATAGTTTTAAACACTGCTTACGATCTAGTTCAATAACTATCTCGTCTTTTTTTCCAGACTCGTTAATTTCATAAAATACTTTATCGCGAAAACCAATTTTTTCAGTGTCGAAAATATTACAGCCAAAATACACTTTGGAAATATTCGCCCATAGTATGGCGCCTAAACACATCGGGCATGGTTCGGCGGTTGTATAAAGTTCGCAGCCACTTAAATCATGGGTTCCGAGTTTTTTACAAGCTTTATGAATTGCCATCATTTCACCATGGCAAGTGGGATCTTGATTTTTAAGAACTTGGTTGTGACCTTTGGCGACGACGACTCCGTCTTTGACGATGACGCTACCGAATGGTCCACCATGACCAGAGCGAATGCCTTTGCGAGCCTCGGCAATTGCCATTTTCATATATTTGTTCATTTTTTTACCTCACAATCACAAATATATTAACACAATCACAAATATTTTCTATGAAAAAGAGACTCTTGCGAGCCTCTTATTTTTTTACTTTTTAAAGGAACGACGGAATTTTTGAAAGACACTGTCTTTAGCCCCTTCAAGTTCACGGTAATTTTCCAATAAGTCTTTTTGTTTCTTGCTCAAACTACGCGGCGTTTGAATTTCTAAGTGAATGAATTGATCACCAGGATTACCGCTACGCATATCTTTGATACCTTTACCTTTAAGTTTGAGAATATTGTCTGGTTGGGTTCCGGCCGGCACTTTAACTTCAACATCGCCATAAACAGTGGGAACTTCAATTGTGGTACCCAAGGCAGCATCCACAAAGCTAATCGGAATATTAATATGAATATTATTACCATCGCGTTTAAAATGGGCATGGGCATTAATCATAATTTCTATGAATAAATCACCATTGGGACCACCATTAACGCCACGTCCCCCTTTGCCTTGAACACGAATTTGTTGGCCAGAGTTAATGCCAGAAGGCACGTTTACTTCAATGTCGCGTTTTACGCGATTGTAACCTTTGCCATTACAAGTTTCACATTTATGGTCAATAATTTTGCCACTACCACCACAAACTTGACAAGTCGTTTGTCCTTCCATGATGCCGAATAGTGTTCGTTGTTGTGTACGAACATAGCCCTTGCCGTGACAATTACTACAAGTATGAACGTCTTTTGCGCTATGAGCGCCACTGCCGCCACAAGCTGAACATGTCTCATCGTATGTAACGGGTAAAGAATATTTCCGGCCATTAATGGCATCCATGAAATCAATGCGAATGCGCATTAGGGTATCATCACCACGCCGAGGAGCGTTAGGGTCGACTCTTGATCTTGTTCCTCCGCCCATAAATGAGTTAAAAATATCACCGAGATTAATATCGCCAAAACCCGCACCACTGAAACCCGAACCAGAAAAGGGATTACCGCCACTTGAAGTGCCTTGTTCAAAAGCCGCATGACCAAATTGATCATACGTTGAACGCTTATTGTCGTCATAAAGAATATCGTAAGCTTCCTGAACTTCTTTGAATTTGGCTTCAGCACCAGCTTCTTTATTAATGTCCGGATGATATTTTTTGGCTAAACGACGATAGGCGGATTTAATTTCGTCTTTACTCGCCCCTTTTTTAAGGCCGAGAACTTCATATAAATCGCGTTTAGTGGCCATAAGTCTCCTTTACTATTAAAGCGAAGGGGCAATTTGCCCCCACGCTTATGAATGTGTTGAATTAGTTTTTCTTTTCGGTGAAGTCGGCATCAATGACATCGTCACTGTTACCGCCATCTTTTGGCGTTTCTTGATTTTGTGCAGAGGTATCCTCGTGTGGAGGAGTAGCTTGAGCGTTAGCCATCATCGCGGCCGCTTGTTCAAGTTCGCTTAAGCGATTGCGCAATGTTTCGATGTCGTTACTATCAAGAGCGGCTTTAAGATCATCACGAAGTTTCGTTGTTTGCTCTTTTTGTGTCGCCTCAAGGCTTTCACCTTTTTCGGCCAAAGCTTGATCGATACTTGCGATATACTGTTCAGCCTTATTTTTGATTTCGACTTCTTCTTTACGCTTTTCGTCCGCTTCGCGGTTTTCTTCAGCTTCACGAACCATGCGATCGATTTCATCTTTTGAAAGACCGCTAGTGCCGGAAATGGTAATTTGTTGTTCTTTTTGCGAATCAAGATCTTTAGCCGATACTTTAACAATACCATTGACATCGATAGAGAAAGTAACTTCGATGCGTGGCTCTCCACGACGGGCTGGTTTAATGCCTGTAAGTTGGAAATGGCCGAGAAGTTTATTATCTTTAGCCATCGGACGTTCGCCTTGATAAACCATGATATCAACGGCCGGTTGATTATCAGCGGCAGTCGAGAAAATTTGCGACTTTGTCGTAGGAATTGTCGTATTGCGAGTAATAAGCGGTGTCATAACTTCACCCAAGGTTTCGATACCAAGAGTTAATGGTGTGACATCGAGTAAAACAACGTCCTTAACATCACCGGCAACGATACCACCTTGAATAGCGGCCCCAACCGAGACAGCTTCATCAGGGTTTACGGAAAGATTTGGATTTTTACCAGTAAGTTTTTTGACTAATTCTTGAACAGCTGGCATTCTAATTGAGCCACCGATTAATAAAACTTCATCAATATCATTGCTTGTCAGTTTGGCATCGGCGAGAGCTCTTTTTAATGGAACTTCGGTACGAGCAAGTAAGTGTTTGGTTAAATCTTGGAACTTGGCCCGTGATAATTTTGTTTCAAAGTTGATCGGACCGGCGCTTGACATACCAATAAATGGTAAGGAAATAGTTGTCTCGAGTGAACTAGATAGTTCAATCTTAGCTTTTTCTGCCGCTTCAATAAATCTTTGTTCGGCCATTTTGTCTGTCAAATCGACATTATGATTGATTTTAATTTGGGCTTTAATCCAGTCGGCAAGCACTTTATCCCAGTCATCACCGCCAAGACGGTTATCGCCCGACGTGGAAACAACTTCAAACGTGCCGTCGCCAATATCAAGAATCGAAACGTCAAACGTGCCACCACCTAAGTCGTAGACAAGGATCTTGCCAGTTTTTTTGCTTTCAAGACCATAAGCAAGAGCAGCGGCCGTCGGTTCGTTAATGATGCGAACGACTTCAAGTCCGGCAATAACGCCAGCATCTTTTGTTGCTTGTCTTTGGGCGTCGTTAAAATAAGCCGGAACCGTAATAACAGCCTTGCTAATGGGACGACCAACATTATCTTCGGCGTATTTTTTCATATAGCCGAGAACTTTGGCGCTAATTTCTTGGGGAGTGAAATCTTTTTTGATGCACTTAATGTGAATCTTTTCAGATGTTCCCATTTTTCGTTTGATCGATAAAACAGTGTCAGGATTAGTTACCGCTTGTCTTTTAGCGGCGTTTCCGACGATTTCTTCACCGTTAGCTTTAAAAGCTACGGCTGATGGTGTCGTATTAGTGCCTTCAGGATTAGGAACAACTTTAGCCTTACCATCGGCTTGTAAATAACTAACAACGGAATTGGTGGTACCTAAGTCGATACCGAGAATAACTTCTTTTGCCATATAATTTTAACCTCCTATGATTAAGCGTCCTTTTTGACGCTAGTATCCGATTGTGTATTTCCGTCTTCTTTTGTAACTTCAACAAGCTTGCTTTTGCTGACAATTACGTTCGCCGGACGGACAAGGCGATCTTTTAGTTTGTAGCCCTTATTCAGAACTTTGACGATTTTATTGGGCGGACCTTCTGTTTCTTGAGCTTCCACCGCATGCATTGTTTTGACATCGAAGGCTTCACCTTCTTTGGGAGCAATTTCCTTAACGCCTTCTTTTTCTAAAACAGAGAGAATATTTTGATAAATATATTGGAAACCAATGAGATAGTTTTTTAATTCTGGATTCGCTGGTTCCATCGCAAGAGCGAAGTAGAAACCATCAAGCACAGGCAGTAAGTCGCCCACGAAACCTTCGGCGCGATATTTTAAACCTTCGCTTAATTCACGTTCAACACTTTTACGAAGATTTTGCGTATCGGCATATGCTCGAAAGTACTCATTTTTCCAATGGTTAGCATCTGCTTTCCATTTTTCGATTTCAGCCTCTTTAGCTTCTAGCTTGTGGCGAAATGATTTTTTATCTTTATCTTTAGCTTCTTCTTCGGGTTTAGTTTTAACGTTTTCTTCAGGTTTTAGTTCTTTTTCCATTCCTCACCTACCTCCTTGTTGTTTTCTAATTCATCTTGTTTTTCGTTTTGGTCTTCAAAGTGTTTTTCAAGAGTTTCAACGACGTATTCAAGATAATTAATGACTTTAGCGTAATCCATTCTTCGCGGACCGAGAATGGCGATGCTACCTTCTTTATGGCCAGGTACTTTAACTTTAGCGGAAATAACCGCGACATCTTCCATCTCATTATCATCTTCACCAATGTGAATCGTTAGCTCATCATTGTTTAATGCCGTAATGTCGCGAATCATATTGGGAGAGTTCAGCATCTGCATCATTTTTTTCAATTTATTAATGTCGTGTGAATATTCTGGCTGTTCGAATAACTGCTCGCGCCCATACAAACTTAGACGATCGGAAGCAAAACGTAAAAACGTTTCTAGCATTGCTTGATATAAAATATCGTGTCCAACAATTAGATCACTAATCAAAGGCTTAATGGCTTGCATTTTCCCGACAAGTCCCGAGATTGGCGTGCCTGATAAACGATCATTTAAGATTTTGACACATGACTGAACATCATCAATTTTGATTTTTTCACCGACACTAAATGTTTTATTTTCAACATAGCCTGTATCAGTAACAAACACGGCAGTCGCTGATCTTTCGCTGATTGGAATAATTTGTAGACTTACCAATTTTTCTTCACTAGCGTTAGGTCCTAAGACAACACTGACAAGATTTGTCATATGTGAGAGAATCTCACAAGATTCTTTAATGACCTCTTCAGCTGATTGAACTTTATGATCAAGAACCGTTTGAATGCGGTGTTTAATTTCCTCATCAAGCGATTTCTCACGGAGATTATCGACATAATAACGATAACCCTTACTCGAAGGAACACGGCCACTTGATGTGTGCGTTTTTTCTAAATAACCGTCACTCTCTAAGGCGTTCATTTCACTACGAATCGTAGCGGAAGAGTAATCTAAATGATATTCATCAATTAACGTTTGACTTCCCACTGGTTGGGCCGTTTTGATGAAGTGATCGACGATTAGCTTAAGTATTTTATCGCGACGATTCATTTTTCTATTCCTTTTAGCACTTTTATCGGCTGAGTGCTAACTATATTATATAGACTCTCTTGGCACTGTCAAGTAGTAAGTGCTAAAAAAATAAAATTCGCTAAAAAAAGAAAAAAACCACTACTGTGGTTAATTAGTTAATCTTGTATTTACCGATGCCGATAGTCTACGACAACGGTTTCCGTCATTCGATCGAAAATAGTTCGCTCAGTATGCACCGAAATCATGTAAATAGCATTGACAAGCACTAAAGGTAAAACACCAATTGTTACGCCTCGTAAAAAGGCATCTCGGGCTGTTAGAGGTAGGCGGTTAGGATGCATAACCTTAATGCCAAGAATAAGGGATCCAAAAGTAAAACCTTTCGAGATAACTAAAAACAAGAAAGTAAAAATAATGAAAACGAGGTATGTAGCTAGCTCAACAGCTAAAACATAAAAATACATTGGCAAATTAAAAGTCGCTTGATACATAAAATATAAAATAAGCGCTGAAGCAAGTGCTGGAGCAAAAGCAACTACCAGATCAATTAGGTAGGCGATAACGCGCTTTTCGTAACGGGCAATTTCCATAATTAAATAATTTTTAGTAGAATGCGGTCTAATACCATAAGTCCTTCATCAGTCGGAGCAATCCTACCTTTCGATTTTATCATAAGAGCGTTATTAAAGGCATCAGTCAATGTTTTTTCACGTTCTTCCAAAAGTTTTTTGCCATAACGAGAGACATATTCATTAATGTCAAAACCATCCTCGAGTCGCAGATTTAGCATCCAAAAATATTTTTCATCTTCTAATTGATCTATTTTCTCTTCGGCACAGCGATATTGTCCCTTTAAATAGGCCGTCATGTTGCGTGTATTATCATAACGAACGCCTTCGATAAAACCTGAGGCCCCTAATCCGACTCCATAGTATGGCTCGTTTCGCCAGTAGGTTAAGTTATGACGGGACTTAAATCCCGGTTTAGCGAAATTTGATACTTCATAGCGCTGATAACCATGGTTTCGTAGTTCTTTTAAAATTAAGTCGTAATAAGAACGTGAATCATCTTGGTTTTGTTCGCAAAAACCTTTCAGAAAAAAGACTGTTCCGGGATGAAAGGTTAACGAATAAATGGCGATATGTTCTGGGTTTAACGAAAGAACTTTCGAAATATCATCTTGTAACATTTCTATGCTTTGAGATGGCGCTCCATAAATTAAATCAATATTGATTGATGAGAAAACGAGTTTGCGAGCGATATCGACAATATTTTCAACATCCTCGAAAGAATGCTTACGATTAAGGATTTTTAATATGTTGGGATGTGAAGATTGTAGACCAATCGATAGGCGATTAACCCCATATTTTTTTAACAATTCAAGTTTTTCTTTGTTTGTGTTTTCCGGATTGATTTCGACACTAAACTCTCCACCATCTATCAAAAGTGGTTGTAAACGAGTAAAAAGTTTATTGAGTAATTCAATGTTTAACGCGCTGGGCGTACCACCACCAACATAAATTGTTTCAACTTTGTCGATTTGATAAGTGTCAAGTTCATTTAATAAACTATCGACATAAGAAAAAGCCATTTTTTCGTCATATAGCATTTTCGGAAAATCGCAATAATGACAAAGATGATGGCAAAAAGGTATGTGAATATATAAAGAATTAATCTTTCTTTTCGTCCGTATCGGACTCAGGTTTTGTTTCATTGCTTGCTTGGGCCATTTGCTCTTTAATTTTTTCATCTTCAATCGGTTCAAGAACGCGGCTTAGCTCCTCTTCAATCGCTTTTTCTTCATCAATTGGAGCATCGTCTTTACTTTGTAAACCTTTAATATGTTTCTTGGCGAAAATAACACCCAGGACAACAAGTCCAAAAAAGCCCAATAAAGAAAACAAGATAATCGGTGTTTCCCATCCCGTTGACGCTAATATGTTTATTAATGTGTTCATGTGTTAATCCTCTGCTAATTACTTTTTAATCGGTGTATATACAAACTTATTTTTAATATTCTCACGACGATAATAACCGAGTTGGGCTAAATTGTCCATCGAAGTTCTTGCAGTTTCATAAACCACACCCATCTCTTTTTTATACATTGAAATTGTGTAATATTTTCCCAAAGTGCGATGGCGAGCATAAAACTCGGCTTGTTTAGGTCGTAAAAGGGGATTAGATTCTAATAAATTTTTCACTACCGAACGAACGTCTTCTTCCTTAGGAAGCTCTATTGGTATCGGATTAACTACAACTTCGGTTTGTGGTTTGCTTTTTGCGTGTTCGGGTTTAGGAGTTTTTTCTTCTGAGACTGGCGGAATAATAACCTGTTTAGTTTCATTAGAAGGTTTAATAGCGGGAATCTCATTATCAAGTGAGCGAAATTCGCGCTTCATTTCTTTCATGCGAACTTGGGTTATCACATCGAGAAAATTTTGCACTTCATTAATTGCAATGTCGATGATAGCCAATAAGGCATAAGTCAAATCATTTGTTTTTTGCACTTCCAAAAACGTTTTACGGAAATTTTCGTTGTGCATGGCCAATAAGGCGTCAAGAGGTAGAAAAGCACTAACTTCGCCAATGTCATTATGAGAAAGGATGCTCTTAATAAGCATTAACGCCATCTCTTCATTGTGAGAATCAAAAGGTTTGACATAGTCAAGAAAGTAGTAAGCCGCCACAATTTTGACGACAAAACTAATCTCACTATTGTTAACAAAATCGAGGAGATCATTCATTAAAAATTCGATGGTGGGAGCGGGCGCAAAATCATATTGTTTGCCAATTACAACGTTATTAGGACGGGCAAAATCTTTCTCGCGATAAAAACTAACTAATTCGCTTTCACCTTTTAAGCGAGCATATGTGTCGGCCAGAAAATTTTCATCAATCGGATCATGATGAAACTCTTCAAAATGACGTAGTGTTTGAAAATAATCAACAAGACTCTTATGGGCTGAATTAAAGTTTTGATTAGTAATGATGGCCGTGATATCAACGTCAGTTGCCATGATACTGTCTTTTTGGGCTAGATAAGCCAAAATCTTCCGATAACTATCTTTTTGGACAGCTAAACGTTCGGGTGAATCTTTTTCTAATTGTCCAAACTGACTCATTGCCCGAGCAAATTTACGCTCTAGACTCGTAATTTTATCCGTTATATTGGGAGTAAAAGTAATTCGAAAGGGACGTTTGGCAATATCACGAATCGAAAGAAGGCGACTAAAGCGACTACGATATTCTTCGATATTTCGCCAAATGGAATCAATCAAACTGGTGTTTAAGGCACGCATCACGTCGGTACGTGTTGCATACGTTTCATCGGTGAAACGAATAGATAAACCAGAGTTTGCCATATTTAAGTCCTCGTCTTAATAATAAGTGACAAGAAAATATTGGTCAATATATTTACTAAAAAAATACTAAACTTATCCTAAATTAATCATCATCTATAGATAATATGGTCATGAAGGCTTCTTGCGGAACCTCGACGTTGCCGATGGTTTTCATTCTTTTTTTGCCTTCTTTTTGCTTATCGAGTAACTTGCGCTTGCGGCTAATATCTCCACCATAACACTTGGCTAAAACATCTTTACGAACAGCTTTAACGTCGGCCCGAGCAATGACTTTGCCATTAATAGCCGCCTGAATAGGGATTTCAAATTGTTGACGAGGAATAATGCCCCGTAGTTTAGATACAATGGCGTTGCCACGTGCATAGGCCGAAGAGCGATGAATAATGCTCGATAAGGCATCTACAACATTGTTGTTTAGTAAAATATCCATCTTTACAAGTTTTGATACTTTATAATCACTTAACGTGTAGTCGAAGGAAGCATAACCTCTAGTAAAACTTTTAAGTTTATCAAAGAAATTATATATAATTTCAAGTAATGGTAACTCATAGTTAAGAATCATTCGTGTGTCATCAAAATATTCAAGATCAATGTATATTCCCCGCTTTTCTTGGCAAAGTTCCATGATGGGCCCGATATATTCTTTGGGAGTCATTATCGCTGCTTTAACATATGGCTCTTCGATTGATTCAATTAAGGTGGGATCAGGGAGCTTTGAAGGATTATCCAGAAGAATCATTGACCCATCCGTCATATTAATATGATAAACAACGCTGGGAGCGGTCAAAATAAGGTTTAGACCGTATTCGCGTTCGAGACGTTCTTGAATAACGTCCATATGTAATAATCCTAAAAATCCACAGCGAAAGCCAAATCCCAAAGCTTGTGAAGTTTCAGGCTCAAAAACCAAAGAAGCATCGTTGAGCGATAGTTTTTCTAAAGCTTCTTTTAATTCCAAATACATTTTGCTGTCAACCGGATAAAGTCCACAATAAACCATGGGATTAATCCGCCGATAGCCAGGTAAAGCTTCTGTGGCAGGATTATCGGCAAGTGTTATTGTATCGCCTGGAAAGATATCTTTTATATCTTTGATTTGGGCTGCTAAATACCCAACTTGACCAGTTTTTAATATATCTTGTTTTACCGCATAGGGAGTATGCAAGCCAAGTTCAGTCACCAAGTATTCTTTGCCATTCGCCATAAGTTTAATACGATCGCCAACTTTGACTTGACCGTTTTTAATTCTAATTAAGGCGATAACTCCGCGATAGGAATCATAAAAGGAATCAAAAATAAGAGCTTGTAAAGGCCCATTATTATCGCCTACGGGCGCTGGTATGTGTTTGACGATAGCTTCTAAAACTTCAATTACACCTTGACCAGTTTTGGCCGATATTTTTAAAGCATCCTCGGTAGGAATACCAATACGATTTTTGATTTCATCAAGAGCAAGCTCGGGCATTGCGCTAGGTAAGTCAATTTTGTTGACGACAGGAAGAATCGTTAAGTCATTATCAACCGCTAAATAAACATTGGCTAAAGTCTGGGCCTCCACGCCTTGCGTGGCGTCGACAACTAATAGACATCCTTCACAAGCAGCTAATGATCTTGAAACTTCATAAGTAAAGTCAACGTGCCCTGGAGTGTCGATAAGATTAAAGTCATACGTAATGCCATCACTGGCCTCGTATTTAATGGAAACAGCATTCAATTTAATTGTAATACCCCGTTCACGCTCCAAATCCATGTTATCGAGGAGTTGTTTTTTCATCTGCCGTTTTTCGATTGAATGCGTCAATTCTAAAATACGATCGGCGAGAGTGGATTTCCCGTGGTCGATATGGGCGATGATGGAGAAGTTGCGAATGCGGCTTTGATTGTATGACATAATTTCTCTTCCGCAATATTATAGCAAGAAGTTATAAAACTTCATGCTTTTTTCCAAAAAGATGTAATGCTTTCGGCCATATCTTCAAGAGATATAACGACATCGTAATGTGACCATTCATGTTTGAATAAATCCCGATAGCGCGTATTTAAAAAGCGATCGTCGATTAGTAAGGCCATGCCTCGATCTTTCTCACTGCGAATAACTCTTCCAACAGCCTGCATAACTCGGTTCATTCCTGGATTAACATAGGCATATTCATAACCCTTCTGTCCTAATTTATCAAAATAATCGCGAATTAAATCACGTTCGAAGCCAATTTGTGGCAAGCCGACACCAATTACGGCAACGCCGATTAAGCGATCATCGATTAAATCGATACCTTCACCAAAAACTCCTCCCACCACAACAATACCAACTGTTGTTTTGTTGGGTTTTAAAGTAAAGCGGGCCAAAAATTTTTCCTTGTCGGTATCGCTCATTTCCCGGTTTTGAATGAAAACATCGTAATCATCGGGAAAGGACAAAAGATTAACTAGTTCATTTAAGTAAGCATGACTTGGGGCATAAATTAAATAGTTGCCTAATTTATGGGAAACAAAGTTTTCGATATATTGAGCGACAAGGTGATATGTCTCGGCGCGATTTTTATATTTGACGGAAACAGTTGGGGCAATCATTAATAAAAGCTTATCGGCTTGAAATGGCGAGGGCAGTAATAAAACGGGGTCATCCTTACTCCCGCCAATAACATCGACATAATATTCATAGGGCGACAAAGTGGCAGAAAATAAAATTCGTCCCTTGACTTGGGCAAGACTTCGATGCAAATGGCGACTGGGATCGAGACAAAAAATGCTGATTTTAATAAAATCACCACCACTTTTCGTCACATAAAAAGTAAAACTATCATCGACAAATTCAAGAATTTTTAAGAAACGATTCACATCGAG
>JAEWUY010000043.1 GCA_023396795.1 Bacillota bacterium
CTCGACTATTTGAACTTGAATCATGCTAATCGTCAAAATAATTTTTGCTTGTGGATAGGTGCTTTTTATTTGTTGAATAAAGTCTCTCAAGGCAACGCAAAAAGCTTCTTCTTCCTTCACAACTTCAGAGCTAGACAGAGCATTCAGATACTGATCGTCATTCGTCCCTAAATTGATGACAACTATATCAGGAACGAATTTGTGATTATCCCATGAGATGTAATTAGTAAAATCCGTGCTCCAATCGTAATCAGCAAAAGCAAACATTTGGGGAATATTTTTAATAACCGGTAAGGCCGTCCATGGCGATTTATAAAGAGGATAACCGCCGATGGCAACAATTGCAAAGTCGGCTCCTAATTTTTCTGAGGTCAACGCTGCATAACTAATTAAGGCGTTTTCGGTCCGTGTTTCAAAGTTGTCATCGCCTAAAATTCCTTCAACACCGTTTCCAGCGGTAATCGAATCGCCATAGAATTCGATTTGTAGACGTTTTTTGCTCACAAGAGGACGAAATTCGCCATCAGTAACTAAATACTGCCACCCCATGTGCGAACACGCGCTTTCGGTTCGCCGATAGACTTTGAGATGATGAATGCCGAGTTCAAGATCTTTAGCAAGCGTATAAAGTGCCTCTGGTTTATCTAGGACGACTTTCTTGGCTTGTGAAAACGGGGTTTCGTCAATGACGACCGCAATCGCTCCTTCGCCATCTTTTTTTCCATATTCCGTAGCAATAAAATATGCTTCAAGTTTTGTGCCGTAAAAAACGGCTTCAAAGCCAGAACACGAAAAAGTAAGCATTTGGGCTTTTCTTTTTTCGTTTATATAGAAGCGACCAATGTTTTTTAAAAATGGGCCTTGATAATCGTAATTTAAGCGATTCATTTGATGACGCTTATTGCTCCGTCTTCTAAAAATAGATTAAATTTTGGCATTTTATAAACCGAAAAGTTCGCATCTACAAGAAAAGTCGCATAATGATCAATCCCACTGACTTGAACAAAAATAGCGTTCTTTCCACCAAGCATTTCCTCGTCAAAGGATGAAACAGCAATGAGGCGATTTCTATCATAGGGAGGATTTACTATTTTTAGTTCTTTGCCAACTTTTTTATTAAAAATAACGCGGACTTTGTCTTGTTTTAAACTAATTTGATGACGACCATTATAATCGCCATCGAGGGGCATAATGACTTTATTGCTACCAAAACGAATCGTGGCAAGCTTGGTTTCAGGATTAGTTTCAATGTCGGCTTCGCAAATATTTGGAAGAATAATTTCTCGAGAAACAAGCCGCATGTTATCGGCATTACGCAGAATAATATCTTCCTCATCAACATATACCTTTAAGTTATCACCGGCTTTAATCGCACTATCGGGGCTAACTTGAAAGACGAGATATGGTTTCATGTTGTTCAACCGCATAAAAACACTGACAGTGTCAGTATTGACCTCAAGAAAATCAACCACGCCCGAAATTTCTAAGCCGTAATCGTTTTTTTCTAAGCGGACGGCTTCAGGTGTAAAGTTGAGAGTAATATTTTTATTGAAAAAGCATTCATCAAACATCCGTTCTTGATAATTATTGGATAAGGCCAGTTTACAATCAGCAAAATGAAGTTTGTTATCCGTTAATTGGCACGGAAAGCGATTTTCACGGGGCACACCCAATATCGAATTGGTGCTTTTACTGTCAAAAAGATGAACGTTTTCCATTTCGAACGCCAAAAAGACATTTTGTTTGGCTTTCAAACGGCCATCAGCGAGCCCTTTAACTATAATGCTGCTTTCTAGCCCATCAATTTTTACATAGGCAATTGTCTCGTCACCCAGTTGTTCGACAACATCAATCACAGCAGCAATGCCGCTTTCCGCAAAATGGATATGTTCGGGGCGAATGCCAAAAAGTAAATCATTCGCTAATAAACTTTCATCCGTTAACTGTTTGGCTTTACGCTCGCTTAATGGAATAGTAATTTCGCTTCCTTGTAAAAGGACAGCTAGTCCCTGCTCTTGCTTTACTAACTTAGCGTCAAGAATATTCATCTGTGGCGAGCCAAGGAAGGTAGCTACAAAAAGATTAGTCGGGTTTTCATATAGATTAACAGGGGTATCAACCTGCTGAATATAGCCATCTTTCATAACGACAATTCGATCGCCCATCGTCATGGCTTCTGTCTGGTCATGCGTGACATAAATAAAGGTTGTTGCTAGTTTCTTGTGCAACTTCGTAATTTCAATTCGCATTTGCACTCTTAACTTCGCATCAAGATTAGAAAGTGGTTCATCAAGTAGAAAAACTTTTGGCTCACGGACAATCGCCCGACCTAAAGCAACACGCTGACGTTGCCCTCCCGATAAAGCTTTGGGCTTACGAGAAAGCAGTTCACCAATTTCCAAGATTTCGGTCGCTTTTTTTACTCGTTCATCAATATCTTTTGGGTTTTGTTTGCGAAGTTTTAAGCCAAAAGCCATATTTTGATAAACGCTCATATGCGGATAAAGAGCATAGTTTTGAAAAACCATAGCGATATCACGATCCTTAGAATCAACATCATTGACCAAAACATCATCAATATATAGTTGTCCGGCCGTAACGTTCTCCAAGCCAGCAATCATTCGTAGTGTCGTCGATTTGCCACAACCAGAAGGACCAACAAAAACAATAAATTCCTTATCTTTGATTTCGAGGTCGAAGTCGTTAACGGCCCGAACTCCTCCCTCATAAACTTTGTAGACGTGCTTAAGCAAGACCTTAGACATATACTATTCCTCCTTTTTCGCTAAACCTTTATTAACATAATCTGGATAATGTTCCTGATTAATAAAACGATCAAAAACGTGGGTATTAAACAAATTCCATAGCAAAACACCGATAAAGTTAAAGAAAACAAACAATCCCATCGCGATATAGGCTGTAATATCGTTCACCAACATCAAAACAATAATGAGTCCGGGAGCAAGAGAAAAAATGGCAAAATTTATTGGTAGCTTCATCAAGGCAAATAGAAATGAGTTTTTAATAACCGCCACCACTTTATTTTTATATAGACAAAGCTGGCTCATATAATAAGGTGTCATAATACCAATAACAATGTACTGCACCACCAATAAGCCCACACCGACACCCACAAGAATTGGAGCGGCCACATAGTAAAGAAGTAAATATACTGAACCCAGGAGTGCCAAAACAAAAGATAAGGCATTAATGACGCTCATGATAATGGTTTTTTTCCAATTTTCTTTAAGGCCATAATAAAAGGCGACGTTTAGTAAAAGGCCTTCGCCAAAAACCAATTTCTTGGCAACGTTAAAAGCCCCAACAAAACCAATATTTAATATAATAAGACACGGAATGGCCAATAACCCGCCATAAAAGAATAAAGAAAAGACGACATCGGTTCCATCACCCCGAGCGTAAGCGGCGCCAATAAAAACATTAAAAACAATATATAGAGCAAAAAGCGGTAATGCAAAGAGAGTAACCAGCATGCTGCTTGATACTATGATTCGCATCTGATGGCGAAGAATGTCCCAAAACTGCGCTTTGCGGGTTGTGGGCAAATCGCTAGAAAGAAAATCGCGTTGCTGCGGCACTTTATTACTCATTGTCCGCCTCCAAGCAAATAAGAAAAAGTTTGTAAGGCCAGATCATATTCAGCATTATCATACATGCCGAAATCGGCAACGTTTTTGCTCTTGACATTAATGCAAAGGTAATAGTCTTCGGCGACGAAGTTAATATATTCATCAAGCCAACTATTTTCGGCCGTACTTTTTAGCAAAACACCAAAAGTTAACTGCTCATCAATATAATAGGTTCTACCTTCACCATTTATATACGTATCAATTAACTCTTCGCTAAAAGGAAGCATGACATCGCTTGGTGTCAAATCATCAAGAACACTTAAGGGCAAGAGAAATAGATCGGCCCGATTATAACCCACCACTTTCAACTTCTGATTGAAAATCGCGTCGCTAGGATTCGAGGTTGTGATACTAACTTCCTTTAAATTTTGATCAGCAAATTTCGCTTGGATATTTTCAGATATCGCTTCACTTTCGGTTTCAAGCGAAGCCACAAATAGATTAATCTTTTCATATGGCAAGGGTTGGTGATACAC
>JAEWUY010000059.1 GCA_023396795.1 Bacillota bacterium
ATGCATTTTTTGCAAGTGTTTGGAATACTAACTTCTACTGCAAACCGCAAAATGATTCAATAAATGGAATTTAGTCATTCAAAGAAATCGCGAACCGCAAAAACGGAAGTTAGTCTTTTAATTTACACGGAATTCTCAAACTACAACTTTACATTTGGAAAGCGAATTGTAAAGTCCTCGCGCGACAATGGACGAGCATAATCAGTTGCGGCTTTAAAAATATAACCATCGCGATCAAAAGTCAGATATTTTCTCCGCCCAGATTTATCATAAAAAAGTAAGGTTTTGTGTTTGCGCGACCACTTTTCATCGATATATGTCATATCTGAAAAATAGTATTCAAAGATTTTATTCATTTTATGATGGGTAATTTTCTTCTTATCAACGTAATAAAAAGTTTGGGTTAAAGATATAACGTAAAATAAAATTGTTACCGCTAAAAGAGCAGGGGTGTAAATATAAAATAAACCGAGATTATCAACCACCGGAGGCCAGACAGTGACATCAAAAAAATCTAACGTCGACATAAATAATATTTGTAAAAAAAGATAGATACCGACGAACATAATTGTGATGCGCAAAGGCGCAACTTTTAATTTAGCGTTTGTCATGGTTATCATTATAGCAAAAAAGCCCTTACAGCAAAACGAGACTACATATATAAAAATATATGTGCTAAAATTATAAAAGATTTGATGCGACACTTTTTGAGTCGGATCTCGACAATCGCGAGGTAAATCATATGAATAAAAGAATCGTAGCCATGATTCTTGCTGGAGGCAAAGGTACGCGCCTAGAGTCTTTAACAAGAAAAATTGCTAAACCGGCCGTTAGTTACGGAGGCAAATATCGAATTATTGATTTTCCTTTATCCAATTGTGCGAATTCGGGCATTGATACGGTTGGTGTTTTAACTCAATACGAATCAGTCGCTCTTGATACTTATATTGGCAATGGTGAAAAGTGGGGTTTAAATGGTGTTCGCTCTTTAACAACAACCCTTCACCCTCGGCAAACCGAACAGGGTTTAAGCTGGTATAAAGGTACGGCTGATGCCATTTTTGCCAATCTTGATTTTCTTGACTCGGTCGCTCCGCAATATGTTCTCATTTTGTCTGGCGATCACATTTATTCAACAACTTATAATGAAATGTTTAAGCAACACATCGAACGCGGTGCTGATTGTACTATTTCGGTTATTGAAGTTGATCCAAAAGAAGCCTCACGTTTCGGCATCTTAGTTACAGACGAGAAGGAAGCGATTATCAAGTTTCAAGAGAAACCGAAAAACCCAATTTCAAATCTTGCCTCGATGGGCGTTTATATTTTCACTTACTCAGTTTTACGGCGCATGTTAATTGCTGACGCTAAGAAAAAAGAATCTTCTCACGACTTTGGTAAAGACATAATTCCGACGATGCTTGCGAAAAAAATGAGATTATTTGCTTATGTTTTCAAAGGCTATTGGAAAGACGTCGGCACGATTTCAAGTTTGCATGAAGCTAATATGGATTTGCTTCTTTCCTCTAAGGGACAAAATATCTACACAATTAAAGGCGAAAATACGATTTTCTCAGAAGACACACACTCTCATCCGCAATATATTGGTCGCAAGGCACGAGTCAAAGATTGTTTGATTAACCAAGGTGCAGTTATTTTGGGCGATGTTGAGCGCTGTGTTATTTCTAATGAAGTCATTGTCGCCGAAGGCGCGCTCGTCAGAAATTCCGTTTTAATGCCGGGTGCGCGAATTCGCGCCGGAGCAAAAGTGTATGGGGCTATCGTCGGTCCAGAGGCCGTTGTTGCCCATGGTCAAACAATTAACGAGAAACAAGAAGATATTGTTTTAATTACAACGCGGAGGGCAAACAATGGCTAGTAAAGTTCTCGGTCTTCTCGACCTTCACAATACGCCGGAATTAGGACCTTTAACAACCTCGCGTAGTTTAGCGTCTACTTCCTTTTTGGGGCGCTTTGCATTTATGGATTTTGCCTTATCTAATTTTTCGAATTCAGGCATTGACGAAGTTGGTATTCTTGTCAAGTCGCATCTTCGAAGTGTTTTAAAGCATATGGGTTCTTTACAATCATGGAACATTAATACCAAAATTGGTCGCGAGACAATTATGTATAACGAACGCGGTAATATGAACCGCAAGAAGAATACGGATATTAACAATATATTAGTTAACGATTGGGTATTGCATGAATCAAAGGCCAAATACATTATTATTCAACCCGCTCATGTCGTATGTAAAATTGACTTTGAAGCGATGTTAAAAGAACATATCGCCAGTGGTGAAAAAGTTTCTTTGTTATATAAACATATTACTAATGCTAATAAGTCGTTTGCGACTCACAATCTCGTTAATGTCAAAAATGGTTATGTTCGTTCTTTTAAATACAATCGTCAACTGGAAAAGGATGCTTGCGTTTCGATGGAAACGTATATTCTTGATCGGGATGCCTTGCTTGACCTCATTAACGAAGCTCTAAAAGTTAATCCCACTTATAGTCTCAAAGACGCTATGCGGAGATTTACTAATAAACTATTTAAAGTTCATGCGATTGAACATATTGGTTATGCCCGTTCATTTGATTCGCTTGAACACTTCGTCGAATATTCGTTTGAACTGCTTGATTATCGATACGCCCATCAATTGTTTTTAAAAGATTGGCCCATTTACACAATCACTCGCGATACTACGCCTACTCTTTATGGCGTTAAGAGCAATATTCGCGATAGTTTTATTGCTAACGGCGCCATTGTTGAAGGGCGCGTTGAACATTCGATTATTTCCCGTAATGTTAAAGTCGGACGGGGAGCCGTTATTAAAAATTCAATTATTTTAGCTGATACGGCAATTGGTGAAAATGCTGTCATAAATAATGCTATGATTGATAAATATTGTTTCGTTGCTGCTGGGGTTAAAGTCGAAGGCGCTAAGGGTGCCCCTAAATATATTGAACAAGGAAAGAGGCTTTAAATGAAAATCGCTATGGTCGCTAGCGAAGCTAATCCCTTTGTAAAAAGCGGTGGTTTGGCCGATGTAACTTTTTCCCTTTCTAAAGAACTCGTCATCATGGGCGAGGAAGTGGCGCTTTTCATGCCTTTATATAAGTCCATCGCCGTCAATCACGGAGCTAATTTACAACAAGTTTCCGAATTTGATGTTCATATGTCTTGGCGTCGTCAACACGCTAAGGTTTATCGGACATATGTTGATGGCATAACTTTTTATTTTATTCAAAACGATTACTACTTTGATCGTGATAATTTATATGGCTATAACGACGATCTCGAACGGTTTGCTTTTTTTACGATAGCCGTACGTAATTCTTTCAAAGCATTAGGCTTTAAAGCCGATGTTGTTCATCTTCACGACTGGCAACCTGGTATGCTACCGGTTTTGATTAAAGAGCAAAACAAACAAGACCCATTTTTTTGTAATTTCAAATTTATATTGACGATTCACAACCCAGCTTTTAAGGGCATGTTTGACAAGTATTTTTTAAATAATTTCTATGAACTAAGCGACGATCTATATGATCAAGGGTTTGTTCGTTTCGAAAACGCTGTTTCGACACTTAAATCCGCGATTGTTTATTGTGATAAAATCGCTACCGTTTCTTACACGCATCGCGATGAGTTATTAGCTTATGGCAGTGAACATGGTCTAAGTCCAGTTTTAGAACTGCGACGTGAGGATTTTGTTGGCATTATTAATGGCATTGATTATCACGAGTTTAATCCAAAAGAAGATAAGTTCATAGCCTATCCTTATAACGGATTAAACGTTACTAAAGGCAAACAAGAAAACAAAGCCGCTTTGTTAAAACAGTTTAATCTTCCAAATCGCGGTCAACCAGTGTTTGGACTTGTTTCACGTTTGACTTGGCAAAAAGGAATTCGTTTGATTACCGCTAAAGCTCGTCATTTAATTGGCAATGATGCCTCGATCATTATCCTCGGTTCAGGCGAAAAAGAATTAGAAAACGAAATCGAATGGATTCGGTCTCAATATAGCGATAATGTTGGTATTTATATCGGATATTCAAACGACTTGGCTCATTTAATATATGCTGGTAGCGATTTCTTTTTAATGCCCTCACTTTTTGAGCCTTGTGGCATTGGGCAGCTTATTGCTCAACGCTATGGCACCTTGCCCGTCGTGCGCTATACGGGAGGATTAAAAGATACCGTTATCGGTTATAATGGTTGGAATTTAGATGCCGCGAATGGCTTTGGTTTTGATCATTTTGATGAATATGGAATGCAATATGGTCTTGACCTGGCTCTTGGCTTGTATCAAGATAAAGAAGCTTTGCTTAAAATGCGCCGCAACGCCATGAAACTTGATCGGACATGGAAAAAATCGGCTACTGATTATTTAAAACTTTATTGCAAGGCCTTAGGAGCTTAATCTATGAAATACGACCACATCAGCATTGAACAAAAGTGGGCACAAAGATGGGAAGATGAACAAATCTTTCGAACTGATGTCCGCGATTTTTCAAAACCCAAATATTATGTACTTGATATGTTTCCTTATCCCAGCGCTGACGGACTTCATGTCGGTCATCCCAAAGGATATACAGCTAGCGACATTATCGCTCGCATGAAACGGATGCAAGGATTTAATGTTTTACACCCAATTGGTTGGGATGCTTTTGGTTTGCCGGCTGAACAATTTGCGATAAAAAAGAACCGCCATCCTGAAGAATTTACTTTAAGTAACATTAATAATTTCCGTCGCCAAATCAAAGCCATTGGTTTAAGTTATGATTTTACGCGTGAAGTGAATACAACTGACCCTAATTATTATCGATGGACTCAGTGGATTTTCTTAAAATTATTTGAAAAGAATTTGGCATACATTGATTCAATACCTGTCAATTTTTGTCCAGAACTTGGAACCGTTTTAGCCAACGAAGAAGTAATCGACGGCAAAAGCGAACGTGGTGGCTATGATGTTATTCGTCTTCCAATGCGACAGTGGTTATTACGCATCACCAAATATGCTGATCGCTTGCTTAGTGGCTTGCAAAGTGTCGATTGGCCAAAGTCGACGATTGACATGCAAACAAATTGGATTGGGCGATCTGAAGGAGCCAAAATTACTTTTCGCGTCAAAGATAGCGACTTGCATTTTGACGTTTTTACAACGCGTGCTGACACACTGTTTGGCTGCACTTATTGTGTTTTAGCTCCAGAACACGATTTAGTCAAAAAGATTGCAAATCCGAGCAAAATTGTCGAAATTGAAGCTTATTTAGCGAAAATTGCTGCAAAATCTGATTTGGAAAGAACCGAATTAAATAAAGAAAAAACCGGTGTTTTTATTGGTGCTTACGCCATTAATCCGGTGAACAATAAGGAAGTTCCAATTTATATTGCTGACTATGTTTTATTAACCTATGGAACAGGAGCGGTAATGGCCGTCCCCGCCCATGATCAGCGCGATTATGAATTCGCAAAAAAATATGGACTCGACATGATTCAAGTTCTTGAAGGCGATATTTCTGAACGCGCGATGGAAGACGACGCCCCACATATTAATAGTGATTTTGCTAATGGACTTAATAAATCTGATGCCACAAAAGTTATTGTTGATAAACTTAATGCACAGAGATTAGGACAATATCAAATTTCTTATCGACTTCGCGATTGGCTCTTTTCGCGACAAAGATATTGGGGCGAACCTATTCCTGTCGTCCTTATGGAAGACGGAAGAATCGAACCTCTCAAAGAAAATCAACTTCCGCTTGTCCTTCCTAAACTGCAAGAATATAAACCTTCCGGCACGGGCGAATCACCTCTTGTCCACGCCACCGATTGGCTGGATGTTGTTATTAATAATCAATTAGGCAAACGTGAAACTAACACCATGCCGCAATGGGCGGGATCGTGCTGGTATTACCTTCGCTACATTGATCCGCATAATGATTCAGCAATTGGCGATAGCGAATTACTAAACCACTGGCTACCAGTTGATTTATATATCGGTGGAGCCGAGCACGCAGTCCTTCATTTACTTTATGCCCGTTTTTGGCACAAATTTTTATATGACCTAGGAATTGTTAATACAGATGAACCTTTTAAGAAGCTGTTTCATCAAGGCATGATTCTGGGCGAAAATAACGAGAAAATGTCAAAATCACGTGGTAATGTTGTTAATCCTGATGATGTTATTGCTAAATATGGGGCTGATACTCTTCGTTTATATGAAATGTTTATGGGACCTCTTGAAGCTTCACTACCATGGTCAGAAAATGGTCTTGATGGGGCTCGGCGCTTTATTGAGCGAGCTTATCGACTATTTAGCGAAGAAGAGTTTACCAATAAGCATAGCGTGGTCAATGATGGCAAATTAGACTATGTTTATCATTACACAGTTAAAAAGGTGAGCGAGGACTTTGCTGCCTTACAATTTAACACGGCAATCGCTCAGTTAATGATATTTGTTAATGAAGCCTATAAATCCGAGCAATTATACTTGCCGTATCTTGAAGGTTTCTTGAAGATGTTGGCGTGTGTTACTCCCTTTATTGGCGAAGAAATATGGTATCTTCTTGGTCATAAGGAACTTATTGTTTACGCTCCATGGCCAAGCTATGATGAGGCGAAACTTATTAAACAAACTGTGACTATGGCTGTATCTGTTAACGGTAAATTACGAGCAACCTTTGAAGCTGGTGTTGATGATGAAGAAGAGACCGTAAAAAAAGTCGCCCTTTCTTTAGAAGGTGTCGTTCGTAATATTCAAGGCAAGCAAATTGTCAAAATTATCGTTGTTAAAGGTCGTATAGTTAATATTGTTGTTCGCTAGTCAAGTCTAATTTCTTTTAAATAAAAAGAATCTTAATTATAATTACGGTGCACGATACTTGCGGTTTGCAAGATTGTAGCGGAGGTAACTTTATGCTATTAACGATTGATGTGGGTAATACTCTCATCGCCTTCGGAGTTTTTGATAAAACTCAGCTGGTGGCAACGTTTAAGACAGCAACCGATTCGAAAAAAAGTCTCGACGAGTATGTCTCAACAATTGAGACGTTTATGCAATTTCGAAAACTTGATAAAAAATTATTTCGGGGGGCGATTATATCAAGTGTTGTACCAATTTTGACGGAAGTAATTAAAGCTGCCGTCTTTTCTGCTTTTGGATTAGAAGTTGTTATTTTGAATCCCGGTCTTAAAACCGGCCTTCCCATTTTGATTGATCATCCTAATGAATTAGGCAGTGATTTAGTCGCCGATTCTGTCGGAGCCATCGCTAAATATGGGACGCCTTTAATAATTGTTGATTTAGGAACGGCGATTAAAATTTTGGCTATTGACACTAAAGGAGCTTTTGTTGGCGCAACTTTCTATCCGGGTTTATATGTGGCGGTTGATGCCTTAATTGGGCGAGCCGCCCAATTATCGCGTATTTCTCTTACTAGACCAAAAAAAGTTATCGGTAAGAATACGCGTGACTCAATGAATGCCGGAGCAATTTATGGAACTGTCGGAATGATAAATGGCCTGTTATTACATTTTGAAAAAGAACTTGGCTATCAGACAAGACATGTTTTAACTGGTGGTAACGCTATATATGTTAAAGACTTGCTACCTGATTTCATCTATGATGAGTTTCTAAT
>JAEWUY010000061.1 GCA_023396795.1 Bacillota bacterium
TGACGGTGGTATACCTTGCGAGCAATTCTTTTTCCTGAGTCAGTAAATGTTATTTCTGAATATGGCGTTTTGATAATAAAACCGAGGCGAAGGAGCTCATGCGTTGCCTTATTGACGGCGGGACGCGATACGTTTAAAAGACGAGAAACACGAGCGGATTCAAGAGGTTCTTTATTTAAATAAAGCATGTAGAAAGCTTCGAGATAGTCTTCTACTGCTTTGGTTGTTTTTTTCATTCGCGCTGTCCTCGCTGTCGAAGTTATTATATCACTAGCTACAAATGTTATCAAAAAAAGTTAACCAATGTTAACAATTATCGTTGACATATCCTAATTTCACAATTAAGATATATGCCGACACGATAAGTATCTAGAAAGAGCAACATGCGCGAAAGAAGAAGACATCACGGACAAAGAAGAATGCGCCTACAGATTGGCTCTGAAGGTCATTTAAGCGATTTAGAACGTGGTCAAAAAGCTATTGTTCTTGACTTTCATAATGATAATGCTGCCCTACGGAGACGTTTGTTAGATATGGGCATTACCAAAGGAGTTGTTGTCGAAATTAAAAAAATAGCTCCCCTAGGTGATCCAGTTGATGTTTGCCTACGCGGTTACGAATTATGTATTCGTCGTAGCGATATGCGTTCCATTGATATTAAGGTAATCGAATAGTATGAAAATCGCTTTAGTGGGAAATCAAAATTCAGGCAAAACAACCCTTTTTAACACCCTTACAGGCACCAATCAAAAAGTCGGTAACTGGCCGGGAGTAACAATTGAACGTAAAGAAGGAAAAATTATTGGGACTGATATTGAGATAGTTGATTTGCCGGGTGTTTACTCACTTTCCCCATACTCAACTGAGGAAGAAATATCGCGACAATTTGCGATGGAAGAAAAACCAGATTTAATCATTAATATTATTGATGCGACAAGCATTGAAAGAAGTTTATATTTAACAACCCAACTACTCGAACTCGATACCGATGTAGTGATTGCTTTAAATATGTCTGATGTCTTAGCAAGGAAAGGCATTACTATCAATGTTAATAAACTGTCAGAAACATTAAAAACAACTATTGTCTTGATATCCGCTAAGAAAAACTTGGGAATCGAACAATTAATACAAGTTATTAAAAATGGTGGATATTTAAAAAATAGTCACTCGCAAATTTTTGATGAAAAGGTTGAAAACCTTATCACGATGATTAGTAAAAAAATCAAAGTGAATCATAAACGCTTTGCGTCGGTAAAAATAATTGAAAAAGATCGCGATTATCGAGCTTTGCTGAGCGATGACATCGCTTCCAAAGTTAACGAACTCGAAGACGAATACAAAATGGATAGCGAACAGCTTATCGCTGATCAACGCTATAAGTATATTGTCAATATTAAAGAGAAATGTTCGACATGTATTAATCAAGGAGAGTCGCGAACCGATAAGCTTGACCGCATCTTCTTGCATAAATATTTTGCCTTGCCGATATTTGCCATTATTATGGCAATTGTTTATTTTTTATCAGTAGGACTTGTTGGTGGTTTAACTGTTGATTTTGTCGGGGCTTTATTTGATGGTTCACAAACAATCAATGTTTTAGGTCGCGAAGTCCCTTTTGAAATAATGGGCTTAGGACCTCTAATGTCGCAGTGGCTTAGTAATTTAGGGGCTAGTCCTTGGGCTGTTTCTTTGGTTGTTGATGGAATCATTGCCGGCTTTGGTGCTGTGTCGAGTTTTCTTCCGCAACTCATTATTCTTTTCTTGTGCTTGGCTCTTTTAGAAACAACCGGCTATATGTCGCGAATCGCTTTCTTCTTGGATCGTGTCTTTAAAAAATTCGGTCTTAGCGGAAAATCACTTATTCCCTTTATCGTCGGCAGTGGCTGCAGTGTTCCCGGTATCATGGCCTCAAGGACAGTTGAAACCGAAGAAGAACGACGGATGACGGCAATTTTAACACCCTTTGTACCTTGCTCTGCCAAACTGCCAATTATCGCCTTGTTCGCAGGGTACTTTTTCTCTAGTTTTGCCTGGTTGGTAACTCTTAGCTTATATTTGATGGCGATTATCGTAATATTACTTTCGGCAATTATTTTAAAAAGATTTGTGTACAAGAATACGACTTCATCGTACTTGTCGGAACTTCCGGAATATCATACTCCAAGTTTTATTTATGTTTTTCGTGATGTTTTTGATAAAACTTGGTCGTTTATCAAAAGAGCAGGAACCGTAATTGTTTTGGCCTCGATTGTCGTTTGGTTTTTGGGCTCATTTACGTGGACGTTTAATTATATTGATGGTGTTAACTATCATATCGAAAATAGTATTCTGGCCGGATTAGGTAACGCTCTAGCATGGGTTTTTTATCCAATGTTGGGTGGTAACTGGTCGTGGGGCGCGACTGTTTCAGCTATTCAAGGTTTGATTGCCAAAGAACAGGTAGTTGGTTCACTAGAAGTTATTGCGGGTCTCGAAGGAAGCGGTAATGCTATTTTTGATACAGGAATGTTCGCCTTCTTTAATGGTTGGAGCGCTTTTGCTTTTATGGTTTTTAATCTTTTTAGCGCTCCCTGCTTTGCAGCGATTGGAGCAATGCGCAAAGAACTTGGCTCGACAAAAGCCATGTTTAAAGCAGTCTTTTTCCAAACCGGAATAGCGTGGGTTTTAGCAACTTTCATCGGTGTGATTGGATGGTTGGCTGTATGACACTGACTGATGGCATCATTTTAATCGTAGTTATTATCATCGTTGCTTTGATTGTTTATTTTGGTTTTATTAAAAATCGCGATAAAGGACAATGTCGCAATTGTTCAGAAGCTAGTGGCGTTAAAGCAAATCGTTTATTGAAAGACTATAAACGCCGATATCGAAAAGACAAAAGCAAATAATTGAAAAAGATGGAGATAATCTCCATTTTTCTTTCCTTGCCTTTGTTATACAATAAGTAAAGCATGAATATTGAAAAAGTGGCATTAGTTCTTCAAGGCGGAGCGGTCCGTGGGGCCTTTACAGCTGGTGTCCTTGATATTTTTATGGAAAACGATCTCTATTTTCAGTACGTGGTTGGTGTTTCAGCAGGGGCTCTGATATCCCTTAGTTATCTTTCTAAACAAATTGGTAGATCACGCGCTGTTGTCGTCGATTTTATGTCAGACAAAAACTTTGTTAGTGGCAAGTTTTTGCTTACCAAGAAATCACTTTTCAATTTCGATTATCTATTTGGAGAAATGGCTAGAACCGTTTTGCCTTTTAATCAAGAAACATATGAAAAAAGCAGTATTAAATTTGTTGTCGCCACGACTTCGTGTTTAACTGGTAAGCCCCTTTACTATGTAAAAGGCGAGTGCCAAGAGTTTTTAAAAGCGGTCGCTGCCTCATCCTCTCTACCCTTTTTAAGTGCTCCTGTTTTGGTTGAAGGCGTACCATCTCTTGACGGGGGACTATCAACACCAATTCCTTTTCAAAAAGCTCTCGATGATGGTTATCAAAAAATGATTGTAATTACGACACGCCACAAAGATTATCGAAAGGATGTCAGCAAGAGCCAACACAAAACCGCCCTTAAAGCCTTGTACGGTAAGTACCCAAGGATGATTGAAACGGTTTTAAATTATCCGCATAGTTATAACCTTGACGCTGAGCGACTTGAAAAGTTAGAACAAGAAGGTCACGCTTTTGCAATTCGTCCCGAGAGCCCAATCATTTTGAAACGGACGGAAAAAAATAAAGAAAAACTTCAAGAAGTTTATTTAGCAGGACGGAAGGCCGCTTTGGACCTTCTGCCGAAGTTAATGGAATATATTACAAATGAATAAAAATGATAAAAGTCGGTCAATTACTAAAACTAGAGAAGTCGACCCAAAAAATATTAAAGAATTTATTGTCAAAGAACCTACTGAGCTTTTAAGCTTTTTATTAGAAAAGTTACCTGCCTTATCGCGCAATAACGTAAAAAGAATTTTAGCTAACCACCAAGTGGCAGTTGATGGCGCACCTATCTCGCAGTTTAACTTCGCTCTTGCAAAAGAAGATGTTGTTATCGTTTCTAAAAATCGAATAACGCTTAAGAAACGTGAAAACCTGCCAATCATCTTTGAAGATGAGGAATTTATTGTTATCGATAAGCCATCAGGTCTTTTAAGTGTCGCTAGTGACAAGATAAAGGGTCGAACCGCATACCGCATGCTGACCGATTATGTTCAACAAAAAGATAAACACAATCGTATTTATGTCGTTCACCGTCTTGATGAAGATACTTCAGGCGTGATGATGGTTGCCAAAAATAGAGAGATACGTGATTTACTTCAAAAGAGTTGGGCTAATATTGTTACCTCCCGTGGTTATTATGCGATTGTTGAGGGACAACTTGAAAAAAAGGAAGACACCCTACATCACTTTTTAGCAGAAAATAGCTTGAATTTAATGTATGTTACACCCAATAAAAAACTCGGAAAAGAATGTATTACGAGATATAAAGTAATATCCGAAAATAAAGACTATTCCCTCCTTGACGTTCATATCTCCTCAGGAAGAAAAAATCAAATTCGTGTTCAACTAGGACATATTGGCCATTATGTTATTGGCGATGATAAGTATGGCGAGCCATCTGATCCGTTAAAGCGCTTGGGTCTTCATGCTTATGAACTGACTTTTATGCATCCAATTAAGAAAAAGGAATACAAGTTTTCCGCTTCAATGCCTGAAGATTTTAAAAAGCTCTTTTTTACAAATAAAAATAAGTAATCGACTTTTGCAGGCTTTTTACTTCAACCCTTTTATATGGTTTGACGCTTTTACATAATCAAGTTAAAATTGAAAAATAGGAGCAATATAAATATATATTTATGTCTTTTGATTGGCTTCACAAATTTAAAGCGTCTTTAATTTCGACTCTCCCCATGGTCGTCATCGTTTTAATTTTGCACTGGAGCAATCTAGCTCGAATTGATAATAATCGCGACATTATTATTTTTATTGTTGCTGCAGTTCTTGTTGCGATTGGAATGGGGCTATTCACAATCGGAACCGATATGGCCATGTCACCAATCGGTGAATACATTGGTGCTTCAATTACAAGTCAAAGAAAAATTGGTTTGATGGTTTTTCTCTTTTTTCTTCTTGGTGCTTTTATCGTTGTTGCTGAACCTGATCTTCGCGTTTTAGTTAGTCAAGTTCCCCTTGGAGAGCAGTGGTTACCCTTTTTAAGCAACGAGTGGCTTGTGATTATTTTGATTGGCCTAGGTTTCGGCGCTTTTATGGTGGTCGGTATTTTAAGAATTCTCTTTCAAAAAAGTTTGATTGTATGGCTTTTCATTTTTTATGGTTTGATATTCGCTCTCGCTATCGGTGTGATGTTGGTTAATCCTTCTTTTCTCCCCTTTGCTTTTGATGCAGGGGGGGCTTCTGCCGGTACAATAACGGTTCCTTTTATTTTGGCGCTGGGTGTTGGTATTGCCACAACAAGATCAGGCCGTAAAACCGATGAAGATTCATTTGGTTTAATTGCTTTAACTTCGTTAGGACCAGTCATAGTCGTTATGATTTTGTCGTTTTTTATTGAAGATTTGCCTTTTACTTTTACGCTTGACCCCTCAGGAACATTTGGCAGTATTTTGGGTAATAGCGCCTTGAATGTTGCGATTGCAATTTTGCCGATTACTGCTTTCTTTTTTATCTATCAAGCTCTAGCAATTCATTTGCCCTGGAAAGAGCTGGTCCGAATTATCGCTGGCCTCGTTTATACTTATGTCGGTCTTGTCGTTTTCTTAACTGCCGTTAATTTCGGCTTTTTGCCAATTGGTCGGCTAATCGGCAGTAAAATCGCTAATGATGGTCCAGCACTAATAATCGTTTTTGGAGCAATTATTGGAATGTCGGCCGTTTTACTTGAACCCGCGATTCACGTTTTAATTAATCAAATTGAAAACATTACTGAAGGAACGATTCGCAAGGGCGTTGTTTTAATCGCTATTGCCATTGGAGCGGGTCTTGCTATGTCTTTTGCAATGATGCGTCTTGTTTTAAGCATTCCCATTCTATATTTTATTGTGGGAGGCTATTTAGTGGCCTTAATTATGGCTTTTTTTGTTCCCAAAATTTATTCTGCCATGGCCTTTGATGCTGGGCGCATTACTAGTGGCCCCATGAATTCTTCGTTTGTTCTACCTTTTGCCATCGGTGCTTCGCTGAACTTTTATGCTGGCAATGGACAAGATATAATGACTTATGCCTTTGGTGTTAATGCTTTGGTGACGATGATGCCCATAGTTACAATCCAAATTCTTGGATTATATGTCACTGCTCAAGAACAAAGGCGCATTAAAATGGCCAGAGCTCGCTTTATCGAAGAAAACGATGATCAAATTATTCATCTTACCGAGGAACGCTCATGAGTAAAAAAATAGTAAAACCAAATATTGACGAGGCGCTTAAAAAAACACCTCCAGAATTTAAACCCTACGATCAGACACACTCAATTTCGCGGTTAAAATTTTTCGTCACAATTATCAAACATCACTATGACAAAGATGTATTAAAAATCCTCAATAAGCACGAAGTTGGAATTAGTTTTATTACCCATGGTCGAGGTACTGGCACTAAAGAAATTTACGATATTTTAGGCTTAAGCGATACGCGCAAGGATATCATTTTTTCAATCGTTAAAGCTGATCAAATTGCTTCTTTGAAGCAAGAAATTGCAACTTTTTATGCCCGCGAAAAAGACGCAAAAGGCATAGCCTTTGCAATCGATATTTCTTCGGTCATCGGCTTATCAATCTATAAATATTTGAGTAATACTCGCACAATAGGAGAATAATTATGGACAATCACGAACACGAGCTTATTATCTGTATCGTCAACAACGGTTTTACCGATTTAGTGATGGACGCTGCTCGCAAACAAGGGGCCAAGGGCGGAACAATTTTCCATGGCCGAGGGACAGGTAATCCTGACATGGAAAAGTTTTTTGGTATTTCGATTTCTCCGGAAAAAGAAATTGTGATTATTCTCGTCACCAACGATATTAAAGAAGTTGTTTTAAAAGCCGTCAATAAAGCTGCGGGACTAGAAACAAATGGAAAAGGTATCGCTTTTTCGATGCCTGTCAGTGATGTAGTTGGCGTATAATTACTAAAACCTTCGCGTCTTAATTCCGGGTCTGACCTTATTGGGCAGGCCTTTTTCTTTAGGATGTCCGATAACGACTGCTGACATAACCGAATAATCTGGAGGTAATTGCAGATATTGTTGAATTTTTAAGTGGGCATTAATAATTTCCGAAATAGTATAAAGAAAGCAAGAACCCAAGCCTAAATCTGCCGCTCTGAGCATTATATTTTCGATAATACAACCGGTATCGCAACCATCAAGGCGTTCGCGATTTGGTTTACCAGAAACAAAAATAACAAGCGGAGCATGGAAGAAAGGATGTTTTGTCAGACCGGCCGTATCGATAAGCAGATTAGCGATATCATCGAGTTTCTTTTTGTCGTTTATCACAATTAGTTCGTAGCGATGGTAAGAGGCGTGACCAATCGGAGCGTTGTAAGCTGCTTCGAGAAGAAGATTTAAATGATCTTCGCTAACCACCTCAGTGGAAAAATTGCGAATTGATTGACGTTTTTTAATAACTTCCAAAAGTTCCATATTTGTCTCTCCTATTCTTTATTAATGTTAACACATGGTATTGTGTTAGAATATTTTTATGGCGCGAAAATGGTACCAATTTAAGCTCTTTGTTTTTCAGAAAATGCCATTTTTGAAAAACCGCGATTCCCTGTTTTATTACACGCTAATTCTTGTGGGAATTGGTTTAGGCTTTTATGGCTATTCTTTATTAACACAATATTTTACCGTTCCTCTCGGAGGAGATTACACTCAACAATATGTTGCCTTTCACTATAACTTTTATGATGATTGGTGGACTTTCTTTAAAACTGGTAAATTCGTTTTATGGGATCATAATACTTTTTTAGGCGCCGATAATATTACATCGAATACTTACTACGGATTATTTTCACCTTTCTTATTCCCGATTTTACTTTTCCCACGAACTTGGATACCAAACATGATGGCCGTCATGATGATTGCTCGCATGGTCACGGGCGGTCTTTTCTTTCGCCTATATATTAAACACTTTGGAGTTGAAGAAATTACGGCTCGTATATTTTCGATTGCTTATGCCTTCTGCGGTTGGATCGCTTACTATTTGTGGTTCAACAACTTCTTTGAAGTGATTTCTTTTCTACCCCTAGTCCTTTTAGGAATTGAAAAGATTTTGCATAAAGAAAAGCCTTATTTGCTCGTTATCGGTCTATTTTTGTTAGGCATAAGTAATTACTTTTTCTTAATTACTATTTGCTTTTACGGAGTTGGCTATGCTTTATTTAGATTTTTCCAACTTCGTAAACAACATAGCCGTAAAGAAAACTGGGTTATTTTAGGATGGGGTGTTGGGGCATTTGCAATTGGCCTGATGCTGGCGGCCTGGATTTTAATTCCTAACTATTTAAATGCGATGCAGGCTCCTCGGGCTGAAGACGCTACGTATTTAATCAATTTACGTGAAGCATGGATCAACAAAGACTGGGAAGAACTTAAAAACTTATTGTTTTTAGATTGGGGCAACAACAACAAAGGCGAAGAGGCGACTTATCGGGTCCTTTATCCGTTTGTTTCCTTCTTCTATCCGACCGTTTCCGGTCGTTATGTTAGTTTGATTCCCATTACATCGTTTGAAAATATTAGTGGCAGTATTTTTATTTTCACACCGAGCATCATGATGCTATTTGTTTCTGTTCTTAATTCCATCAAGAAAAAAAGATTCTCACATTTTATTCCAATTGCCTTCTTTATTTTTGCTTTGTTTACACCCTTTTTCTACAACGCTCTACATGTTTTCACCGTCCCTTATAGTCGCTGGCAAATCATTGCTGTTATTTCTATGCTCGTTTATGGGGCCTTAAATTTTGATGAACGCAAAACAATTCCGCGTTCATTTGCATTAACGTCATTTATCGTGACCCTGGCTTTAATGCTTTTAGCTTATAGCTTAGCCTCGGGTATTGACTCAGCACAAGTCGCGCCAATTGTTGAAGAGTATTGGGTCTTCCTTTATCAAATCGTCGTGTGCATTTTCACTGGTTTAATTTTATTTTTTAATTGGAATAAAGAGCGACTCGGCAAAATTCTGATTGGTTCTTTGGCCTTTGAAGCCATCGTGATGGGCAATTTCGTTATGGGCTTTCACGGTGTGATTTCCTATGAACGAAATCTTAATGGCGGTCACGACAATTACATTACTGAAACAAAGATTATTAAAGAAGTAAACGAAAATGATGATGGTTTTTTCCGTCTGCAGTCAACCAGAGCTTACATTAGTAATGATAATATTCCGGCGGTGGAAAATTTTAACGGAACTTCGACTTTTCACTCTCTTTATAATTACGATGTAATTGACTTTGTGCG
>JAEWUY010000084.1 GCA_023396795.1 Bacillota bacterium
CCTGATTTACCACTGACGGTTGTGAAACTACGCCGCGACCTGGTAAACCAGTTATTAATAGTTAGAATTAGGATACTGAACGCTAATAAAATAACTGCCACGACGTAGCCTTGACCTTTTTTACCAGCCGTAATAATCAAGCCACGCATAGCGATTGAAATCGATGTAAAGCTGTTATCAGCATTTAAAAATGCTGGAACAGTATAACTAGAAATTGAACTGGCAAAAACCAGCAAAATGGTGGAAATCAAAGCGGGAGCAACAATCGGAAGAGTAATTTTTCTTAAAATCCGAAAGCGCGAAGCTTTTAAAATGGTGGCAGCCTCTTCGAGGTTAGCGTCCATATTACGTAAAATACCTCCAATAAGGATGTAAGCAAATGGAGCGTAGTGAATACCTAAAACAATTGCGCAAGGAACTAAACCATAGACAAAGCCAACTGGCACTTGAATGCCGGTAATGGCTTCTAAAATACCCATTTGGTAATTCGAAGCAGCAATACTTGTATTTTTAAAGAAGTTTTCCCAGAACATGGCGATCGACCATGAAGGCATGATGTAAGGAAAAATAAAAACAGCGGAAATAAATTTCTTAAAAGGGAGATTACTGCGAGTAATAAGCCACGCTAGCACGCCACCACCAATAACAGCAATTAAACAAGCCAATAAGGCCATGAAAACTGATTTATATAGTGGTTGCCAAAAGAAGTAAAGCGAATAATCTGAATTAGCATTAAATAACAAATTGGGCCATTGTGCCCAAGTAAGGTCGCCTTTTTTAACGGCTGTGCCCCATATTTCATTGATCTCGCGAGCTTCAGAAATACTTTGAACCATGAAGGAATCGAGAACTAAAGAAATAAGTGGGAAAATGACGGTTGCCGTCAATAATAATGTGAAGAAAAGCAAGATGATATTGGCGGGTTTGGAAAAAAATGTTTTTGTTCTATTCCATATCTTGCTAAAGGACAATGTTTTCATTAATTATTTTCCACCTATATATTGGGAACGGGAGAAATCGCACCAAAGGATTCCTCCCGTTTCATTTCAAAGAACGGCTAAGTTATCAATAACGATAATTAGGAGGCTTTGCTATTGCTGGAGACGAGGGCGAGGATTTCGTTAATGCGAGCGCCTTTGACGGTGCTTAGGTAAGCAAAATCTTCGTTAATTGATTTTTCAATCCATTCAGCTTTCGACCAGTCATTGTCATTGACACCAACAGTGTTGGAAGTGCAAGGATAATAATAACCATACATGTTAGCTGGATCGCCAGCGCTATTGGGGGTACTGGAATTGTAGCACATTGTTTGGTAACATTCTGGAGTTAAAAGGAAACGAGCATATAAACAAGCGGTATATGGGTGTTCAGCATTTTTAACGATTTGGCTATACATCGCATACATAAAGCCGTTAAAGCCTTCGATTTCTTTATTCCAGTCAACGGTATCCATGGCGGTTTCTTCACCATAGGTAGCGCCAGCGGCGTCTTTCATCTTGGCAAATGCGCCATAATAGATGAATGGATCAACGCCTTCTTGAAGAACTTCTTCATATTGAGTTTTCTTCATGGATGTGCCATCACTGGAGTGCCATTTGGAAATGTTAGCAATAAATTCGTGAACGAATTGTTCGCCACAGGAATTATAATCTTCACTTGCGGCCCAAGCTGTTCCGTAATAACTTTGGTAAGCAGCTTCGATTCTTTCTTGGTTAGCTTCATCATAGAGGCTAAGAATGAATGACATATTGATTTGTTCGGTAATTGGGCTTTGGAATGAGAGGTTGTCTAAGTGATCGGCGTCTTCTGAACTTCCAGCCAATTGCCAAATGTTGTGGAGATCAACGCCTAAGCGCTCATTGGAGAAGAAGATCTTATTGAAATATAGACCTTTTAACGGGTAAGTGTTTTCTTCTGGTAAATTGAGAGCTTCATAATCACTTGGAATGTAGTTAAGCGTAATTCCGGCTTCGAGATAGTCGGCTAAGCTACGAGCATCTTGGACGAGAGCGAAGTCCGCGAAATACGAAGTATCAGCTTGTTCAAGAGCGGTTAATAAGGCATAATCCTTATAACTGTTATTGACGTAAGTGTTGACATCGTATTCCATCCACTCGTAAGTTTCGCAGAATTTGGTTAAGGCTTTGGCCAAGGTCGAGGTTAAACCGACGACTTTGAACGTGGAATCTGAAGCTTCCATTTCTGCTTGGGAAGCTGCTTCCAATTCTTCAAGAGTCATTTCACTAGCTTTGGCAACGATAGATGCGGTTGAACCATCATCCGTAGCGGGGTCGCAGCTAGTCAAGACAATTGAAGACGTGACGAAAAGTGAAGCGCATAGAATTATAAATGCTTTCTTCATGTTTTTTGATCCTCCTAGAATCTTTCTGAAAATATTTTAGCACGATGATTTTTTTTAAACAATATTTTTATTGTAAACGTTTACAAATAATTATTTTTTTCATTTTGTTCTATTATTTTAAGTGTTATTGTAGTATTAGAAGCGCCATATGAGGCAACTGCCAGGAGTCATCATGCCATTAGTCAACACCAATGAAATGTTCAAAAAAGCATACGAAGAAGGTTACGCGGTCGGATGTTTTAATGTTGATAGTTTGGCCATGGTCCAAGCTGTACTATGTGCTGCCGAACAAGCATCCTCGCCAGTGATGATCGCCTTTTCAAAAGGATCGCGCGAGTTTATGCACCCAGGTAATATAAAGATTTTAATAAAGGTTGTCGCCCAAGACTTAACGATTCCTTACGCCATCCATTTAGATCACGGTAAAAATTTTGAAATTTGCAAAGACTGCATTGATGAAGGCTTCACGAGCGTGATGATTGATGCCTCATCGCATAGTTTAGAAGAAAATATTCGTATTACTAAAGAAGTTGTTGAATACGCTCACGCAAGAGGCGTTAGTGTTGAGGGTGAACTTGGTGCCATCGCAGGTGATGAAGAAAATCCTGATGATGCAAGCACACAAAATCGCTACACCAATGTCGATGATGTTGTTCGCTTCGTTCAAGAAACAGGTGTTGATAGTCTCGCTGTTTCAATTGGAACAGTGCATGGCATGCAAAAATTTGCCCCAGGAGAAATCCCTTCCCTAAAATTCGATATTCTAGAAGATATTAAACGACGTCTTCCCGGTTTCCCGCTTGTTTTACACGGTTCATCCAGTGTACCGCCCGAATTAGTGAATAACTTCAATCGCTACGGTGGAAAAATAACTAATGCGATAGGAGTACCCGAGGATTTGCTTCGCAAAGCCGCAGCAATAAATGTTTGTAAAATCAACATTGGTACTGACTTCCGTATGGCATATGTTGGGGGCCTGCGTCGCTCACTAGCGGAACATCCCGATCGTTTCGAACCGCGCTACTTTCTTAGCCCCGCTAAAGAAGCCGCTCAAAATACTGTCGCGTACAAATTGGCCCATGTCTTCATGAGTGCCAATCGTGTATAAAACTAATCTCATTCAACATGCCCAGAGCATCAGGAGGAAAGAATATGCCATTAGTAAATTCTAAAGAGTTGTTTGCCAAAGCCTACAAAGGAAAGTATGCCATCGGAGCTTTTAATGTCGATAATATCGATATCATGAAAGCCGTTCTTAAAGCCGCTGAACAAACCAAATCGCCAGTCATTATCGCCATTTCAAGTGGTGCCCTTGGTTTTATTGGAAAAGATTTCATTAAGAATGCCATTGACGATGCTTTAAAAAGCATCACCGTTCCTGTTGTTTTACATCTTGACCACGGCAAAAGCGTTGAGCTATGCAAACAATGCGTCGACATCGGCTTTTCAAGTGTCATGATTGATGCTTCGGCTTATGAGTTTGATAAAAACATTGCCCTTACCAAAGAAGTTGTCGAGTACGCCCACGCTAGAGGCGTGACCGTTGAAAGCGAACTCGGAGCCATTGCTGGTATTGAAGAAGACATTCAAGTCGACGATAAATACGGACATTTCACTCATCCTGATGATGTGGTTGAATTTGTAAGTAAAACTGGTATTGATAGTTTAGCAATTGCGATTGGCACCGCCCATGGCGCGTTTAAATTCAAACCTGGACAAAAACCGCAACTCCGCTTTGATATTCTTGAAGAGATTGAAAATAAATTACCGGGTTTCCCATTGGTCCTTCATGGCGCTTCAAGTGTTCCCAAGACCTATTTAGAAACTCTTAACAAATACGGCGGCAAAATGCCAGAAGCCGTTGGCATTCCTGAAGATATGTTACGAGAGGCCTCAAGCCACGCTGTTTGCAAAATTAACGTTGGTACCGATATTCGTGTCGCTTTTGTCGGAGGAATCCGCAAAGCTTTATACGAAAAACCAGAAGAATTTGACACACGTTTATTTATAAACGCCGGTCTTGATGCAATTACTTCATTAGTGTCCGACAAAATGGTGAACGTGTTTGGTTCGGCTGGTCACGCTAACGACTAATTAATTGCTATTAATTAAAAAACGCGGTATTTCCGCGTTTTTTGTTCACTCTATGATTTTGAATTAACTTTTCTAACGATAACAGCTGTTCCGGAAATCGATACGCCGATGTTACCATCATTAAGATTTCTCGTTGTTTCGATATCAACACCAATAATGGCGTTCGCCCCCAATTTTTTAGCCTTAGCGATTAGTTCGTTTTTAACTTCGCTTTTAACTTCTTCGATACGATCAGATATAGCATTTAGTCTTTCGCCAGTCCAGCCTTTAAACATATCACCGAAACTCTTCATACTAGTTGAAAAACTAATACCAAAAATACTTTCTTCGAATAAAACATCCAAGTATTCAGTAACTTCATAACCATCTAAGAGATGGGTAGTCGAGATAATAAAATCTTCCATATTTTTCTCCTTTTATATCAAATAGTGTCGACAATGGCCTTGGCTAATAAACGTAAAGCTTGAAGCTGTTCGTTTTTAAGAGATGACTTAATTGTAAATTTTTCAGCATTAACAATTTTGTTATTTTTAAGTTTCGCGAAATGGCTGCGAATTATGCTGTCAGCGTTTGGCGCCCACGAACCGTTTTCAATAATGGCAATCGTGCGATTTTGAATATTTGATGCGACGATATCATTAACGAGTGTTTCCATGCGTGGGAAAAGCCGAAAATTGTAAGTTGAAGAAGCAATAACGAGATGCGAGTAACGATAAATATTGCTTATGATGTAAGAAGGATCAAGAGATGAAACATCATTGATACGAATATTTTTAACACCTAACTCAGAAAGAAAACTACCAAGAATGTCTACTGCTTCTTCAGTGTTTCCGTATATAGAACCAAAAGCGATAACAACGCCTTTCTCTTCATAAGAATATGATGCCCAAGTCCGATATTTTTCAAGATACCAGACAATATTTTCACGCCACAAAGGTCCGTGTAGAGGTAACAAATAATTAACTTTTAAAGTGGATATTTTATCAAGCAATGACAACGTTTGGGATCCATATTTCCCAATAATATTTGCATAGTAACGACGTGCTTCTTCAAGCCATGTTCCTTCAAAATCAAGTTGATCAGCAAAGAGGTTGCCCTCAAGCGCGCCAAAGGTTCCAAATGCATCCGCGCTAAAAAGCAGGCCTTGACTAACTTCATAAGTTACCATCACCTCGGGCCAATGAACCATTGGAGCCATGAAAAACTTCAATGTTTTTTGACCAATCCGCAAAGTGTCACCTTCGGAAACTTCAAGAATGCGACCGTCAAGGTTAAGATCATAAAACTGTTGAAGAAGACGAAATGTCGTCTTATTGCCAACGAGGGTAACGTCAGGGTATTTTCTAATAATATCGGGAATTAAAGCGCAATGGTCTGGTTCCATGTGGTTAATAACTAAGTAATCGAGTTTGCGTTGACCTAAAACCGCGAGAATATTTTCTAAAAATTGCTGTCCTCCGGTTCTATCAACGGTGTCAAGTAAGACGGTTTTTTCGTCAACTAAAAGAAAGGAATTATAAGCCATTCCGCGAGTAACGGGATGTGTATTTTCAAACATTGTGATGCGTCGGTCGTTAACTCCGACGTAATAAACGCCTTCTAACAATTGTCTTGCGTTATGCATAATAAAAC
This sequence comes from Bacillota bacterium, assembly GCA_023396795.1. Classification (GTDB taxonomy): domain Bacteria; phylum Bacillota_I; class Bacilli_A; order RFN20; family CAG-826; genus UBA1424. Next base: position 6,089 of record JAEWUY010000084.1, read on the forward strand.
TCCTATCTATTTACCAACAAGATTATATCTATATATAACGCCCTTAACAAATAATATGACAAGAGGCGAGATATTCATACTTAAAAAATCATCAAAATTTAAATAAAATGTCTTTAATTCGCGTCTTTTTTCTTCTTTTTTCCAATTACAAAAACGTAATAACTAGTCAAACCAATCGTGCCCAAAACACTTAAGGAAAAGAAAACATAACCAGTGATAGCTAGCCCTGTACCGGGGTAAGAAACGCCGACCAAAGAATCGCCAATATCGACATTAAAGGCTATTAATCCATCAATATTTAATACTTCTTTTTTACTCTTTTCTCCTTCTTCATTAATTACTTCAACTTGATAACCAGGGTAATAAATTAATGGCATCTGAATCAAAGAAGCTTCGGTAACGGCAAGACTCAATTCATAATTTGGCGTTTCTCTGAGCTCGACATCAATTAAAGTATTGCCCGTTAACGCGACAGGATCATAGGGATATTCTTCAACGAAACTAGTTTTTAACGCTAGACGAATTGAATAATACAAAGTTTCTTCATAATCAGAAACATAATCGTTTTGAAAGAAAACTTGAGGCGCGTATTCTTTGTTCCAGCCGATCGAAGAATTATATTCAAGAAATTGTTCGTCACCGTGATATATTTCGGCGGTGCTTTCTCCAGCGGCTATCTTTTCATAATTCAGACGTTTCTCCGGCAAGGCTTGATTAGTCACGAGACAAAAGCCAAGGGCTACCACTGCCACTGATGAAACAATTTTTTTGTCTTTAAAGCGGTAGACAAGCCAACCAATCGCCCAACTAAGGAAAAATTGCACATAGGCCCATAACCGCCACGGAAATTGAATCATTAAAAGTGGCTCAGGCATTATTCGCCAAATCCATCCTTGAGTTATTAAAGCAAACGTTAAAAGCAAAATTCCAAGAAGAAACCAAAAATCGACTTCTTTATATAGGGGTTTATGAACCTCTTCTTGATCTTTAGTTATTTCTTGAATTGAACGGACATAATTAATAACGAAGTACAAGATAATAACAATAATGGTTGCCATAATAACTTCGTTACGCATCGCAAAAATAAGTATCAAACCAAGATAAACAAGCGCACTAATTGGAAAATGAAAATATTTAAGTGCTTTAATCGTCTTTAGGCTTTGGTCAATTAGTATGAAAATGAAGCTAAAAAACAAAAAGGAAATAATTTGCGTAAGCATTATGCTGACATTCATTGTTGTGGGATTTGATCCATTCATATATGGAAAATTCAAAAAACCCGAATAGTTAAAAGCCGTAAAAGCTCGGTTTGAAACAAGTTCAGCAGTCGTCCACATTCGCGATGAGTCGGATATATTATATAGACCTGTCGCCAATAATTCGGCAGTTGGAAAAAGCTGAATCGACATTATGCCAACTAGTAAAAAAACAGAAATAAGCCCAGTAATCCAATAACGACGTTGCTTACAAAGTTTAATAATCTTATCAATATTAACAAGAAGGAAAATAACACCAAAAATAAACCCAAACATCGCCGTTAAATTATGGCTTAAAAAGAGCAAAGACCCGCCGACGATGGTTGCGATAAAAGGCCCAACCTTAATTTCGTCTTTAAAATTAACGATGCCATAAAGCCCGTGAAAGAATAACGGAATAAAGGTTATCGCTAAAGCTTCGGCATAGGCCGCACGACATAACGCATCAAAGATGCGATAAGGATAAATTACGTATAATGATGCTGCAATGGTCGCAGCAATTTGATTTTTAGTGGCTTTTAAAACAAACCGATACATAAAAATACCAGACACAAAAACGGCAATGAACATTACAACTTTAATAGCGCTGACAGCATTGCCGCCAAGTCCGTGCGTCACAAAATAAATTAGACCTGCCAAGATATGAAAAAGGGGCGAATAGAATAGTCGACGACCAATGCCGAGATTTGAAGCTAAATAAGTCGATATACGAGATATGCTGCCTTCATTTAATATCGACAGGTATTCATCACTAACATTTGCAAGATGAAAATGTAAATCATCGCCGATTAATAGCCCTTCATAGAAAAACACATAAAGAGCTACAAAAGAAAGACCCAAGATGATTACATAAGGTAGTAACCACAGGGCTTGCTTTTTAAAATCCAAATCTTTAATTTTTCGGAGCATGAATTCCTTTCGCCTTTATTTAACGCCACAACAATCCACTAAGCAAATAAAGACAAATGCATAAGACTATTTTTTAGTAAATCGAGTAATAGTTGTTTATACTCTTCGTCGCTAATATCGCCAGTTTCTTTTAAGTTTTTCAATAAAGTGATTTTCTTATCGATTTCTTCGTCTTTTTGTATTGAGTCCAATTTTGCATCTGAGTCATCCCACTTAACGAGAGTAACAATCAAAAACGCCAAGAGTGTCCCGTGTGGCACGATTGACAAAATTAGTTGCCTACCTCCGCTCATTAATAAATAAAATCCAATTAATAAACTAACAGAATTTACTGCCAATAAAGCAATCGCCGAAGTTAGTCTAAATCCTTTTTGCATTATTGATCCCCCAATAATTAATTATTTTCATAACAATAGCATATTGTTGCTAATCCGACAACGAAGCTTAAATTAAAGAAAGATGATCTACTAATCAAAGAAGTTTTGCTATTTCACTATTAACTTTAATGGCAATGGGTGTTGGTATTACTTTAATTATTTTAACGTTTACTCGTTAATATTTAATTCGCTATTAACATCCGATTATATTCCTTTTTTCTTGCACTTTGATTGTTTGCAGAAAGGTTTTCTTTACAATGTAAGAGAGGATAAAATTATGAAAATATATGATTTTAAGATGAAAGATATAAAAGGTCAGGAAGTTTCACTTAGTGACTATCAAAATAAAGTTTTGTTGATTGTTAACACTGCCACGGGCTGCGGATTTACTCCACAATATGAAGGCTTAGAAACTTTATATAAAAAGTATCGCGATCAAGGCTTTGAGATTTTAGATTTTCCTTGCAACCAATTCGGCAATCAAGCCCCGGAAACAGAATCAGAAATCGCCAGCATCTGCAAACTTCGCTACGATGTTAGTTTTAAACAATTTTCAAAAATTGAAGTTAACGGCAAAAACGAGACCCCACTTTATACTTATCTAAAAGAGCAAAAAGGTAGTCCCTTAGGCAAAAATATCAAATGGAATTTTACAAAGTTTCTCATCAATCGCCGTGGCGAAGTCGTGGAACGTTACGCTCCGGCGACAACGCCAGAAAATATCGATAGTGAAATAGCAAAGCTTCTCTAGTTGTTTGTAATCTATTTTGAATGTTGTTGAATTGAAAGACTTTTATAAACGGTAAACTCTTTAAAGCCTTTGGGATAATCATAGATTTCCATAACTTTTTTGTAGCCTCTTTTTTTATAAAAACCAAGAGCTTGAAATTCAAAAGTTGTCAGATATAAGTTTTGAAAGCCTCTTTTTGCGGCTTCTTTTTCGATTAAATCCATAAGCTTCGTGGCAATATTACGACCTCGATATTTTTCTTTAACATATAAGACATTAATAAAGAGGTAATCATACTTAAAGTTTCCATAAATGCCACCAACAAATTGACCATTATCCAAAACGACAAATTGCACATCGACGGTCTCTGAAGAAAAATTTAATGACTTACGTATTTTTCGGATTTCTTGTTTCAAAACCTCATCATATCGTTCGATTCGCTTGTCGGTAACTTGAACCTCATAATCTTCACTCGTTTTATATGATTCAAAATTAGTATTCAGTAAGAAAATGTTCTCGCCACCTTTAGGCATATCTTCTAAACGCCCTTTTTCGATATAGTCTAAGGATTTAAAGTCATCGACAACACGCGGTATGACACAACTAAATTGAAGGCCTTCAACTTTGTCTTTATAGTATTCTTTAATATCGTTTAAAAGATTCTTAAGAACGTCGATATTTTTGTAGTAGATTCTTTTAATATGGCACCAATCGGAAGCCATTTTCGTATGAGCAACGCCTAAGATGTCATCATCTTGGCATACATAAAAATTTTGCTTATCTTTCTCGCGATAGCCCGTTTGTGAGCGATTGTAAGCTTGTAATCCTTTAATGATGTCGTCGTTATATTTGAAGTCTTTATCTTCAATGAATTCAAAACGCGTCAAAAAACCACCTCTTTCCAATTAAATATAAAATAAAATTTAATTTATATAAATATACTCTTTTTAGGTAGTTTCCGCAAATTAAGGGCTTCATAACATTAGCTAAATAACTATTTTATTTAAGTTCTTTCGCCCTTTCTTGTCATAATTATAAGGCAATGCTATATTAAAACTGACTTCACATATATCATCATATTTTACTTTTCTTCATGGTTATACCATGTAACAAACCTCTAAGGAGAAATGTATGAAAACGACACGATTAACGGTTATGGAATCGGTCGTGTTTATTTACAAGATTTATCGTGGGTCACATCGCTAACAATTGCGGGAGCCACAGAGGACGTCTTTGTTCTCGGGGAATTTCCTCTTCTAACCGAACTATCGATTGCTGACCTTTTCTTTGAACCACCGCTACTCAATCCATACTATAAACACCTAACGATTAATGGTACGTTTAGTCTTTTAACCTCAATCATTATCGAAGATTGTTTTGGCTATCGCGTTTCCATCTCTGAAAATAATCTCGTCGAAAACGCTGATTACACAGCGTTTGAAAGCGTTTCAGGAATGACGATTTATAGTTACCCAGAATAAGCGATGATCACGATTAATAACTCAAATTTGAACATTTTCCAAATCGGCCGAGATTTTCGCGAATATCCTTTTCCTAAACTAACGGTCATGAGTATAACTGATTCTGTTATCGGCTCGTTCTTATTTGGTGAAGAAGGAAACGATTTTCCCAAATTAGCAGCCATTAATGTCAACAACACCATAATGAGTGATATCGATATTCATGGCAGTAAGCCCGAACCCGAAACACCGGCTTACTTAAATTTAACATCTGGACAATATGAATATATTGAAATCAAAGGTTCAATAATTGGCAGTATTGATTTAAGCGGTTCATCGGTTAAATCTTTAGAAATATATGGTGGGACGACCTATCCGTCCGCCTTAAACTCTCTAATTCTTGATGGCATCACCTTTGAGGCTTTCTATCCTTCGATCAGAATTCAAGATGATCACCCCAACATGACAATGATTGAACTTGTCAATTTATCACTCAGCGCGATTGTTATTGGCACTGACACCGACACTTTCGCGGCTTTGGAAAGTATTGATATAAGCAATGTATCTGCAACCTCAATTCAAATTGGACAAAGGACCACTTCCTTTCCTGTATTGACAGAGTTAACGGTTAATTCTACGACAGTCTTGGGCGATTTGCGAATTGGTGATGAAAGTTCGACTTTCCCGCTATTGGAAGAACTATATGTTACGAATTCCACCTTTACCAATCTTAAGATTGGCCGTTTCAATGATGAATTCGCTGTTTTAAATCTAATCTATCTTGAAAACATCACTCTCTCTGGTGAATTAATCATCGCCTCGATTGTGGCTCCTGAATTAGCGATTATTGTTCTGAACGATATTACGACTTCTTCGCTCAGTGTTTCGCCAACACTTCCTATCACCGAAACATATGTGGTTTATATTGATAATCTCATTTTATCCAGTACTTTGTATTTTAATCCGAGCTGTAATCACATTTATCTAGTTGAATCGGATGTCACAACTTGGGGCTATTACGCCACGGTTAATGCCCTCGGTATCGCTATGTCGACCGGAACTTATGCCGTTGTCTAAAATTTAGCCAAACTACACCCCACTTTATCGCGCAATCATTCGCGAAAAGATGGGGTTTTTAAGAATCTAAATTATATAAAAGTTTGTGATCAAGGTTATTCAGCCCAACTTTTACTAATAAGTAAAGTAGTAGGCATTCACAAAATATACTCTGTCGAATTTAATTTCATATATATCATTTATAAACTACATTGCCGAAAAATGATAAGCAAATAAATAAATAAATTACACAAACATTACTTAATAAACATAAATCTGCGGATTAGTATAGCCATAAAAGTATGGGTCGAGTGGATCGCCTAATTCAATTGGGGGTATGGCTTCGGAATCACCTTGGTGACCATAGTTAACGGCCTGAAGATGAATTTGCTGAATTGTATATTGCTGATTTGTGTAAGTTTCAAAGAAATAATTATCATTGCTAAAAATCATAAAATCGTTGATAAACAATTTATAGCTATTGCCTTCAATTACAAAACGAATATTGAAAAATGGTAAATTAATCTCTTCATAAGCATCTCTCAGTGATGTACTAGGATCATCCACCACAAAAGTCGTGTCCGGATCTTGGAACGCCCATTCGCCATTTCCTTCGCTATAGTAATTTGGATCCCAATCATAATTGGTGAAGAAACGACCACGATAGGTGTCGGTGCGGTCAGTATTAATACTACCGATTGGGTCATAATTATCACTACCAATATAGCTTTGAATCCAACCAAGACTGGTGTGTGTCGCATCACCAACTTCAATCCATGGCGCTAAATGGAAATAGGCTTCAGAATCATAGAAGATGGCTGGATCAATCATCGCCGTTGTTTGAATAACGATATGATCATCTACCATGGCCCCAAAGGGAGTGGCGCCCCAATTAAGAACTTCGTCATCAAGTCGATAGTTTTTCAGAGCTAATCCGTTCCATCGATACCATTTATTTGGATGACCTCCGTATTCACCTTGAGAATAATTATTAGTGGTTTCAGTTGGATTATTCATTAACATTATTTGATCGTGTTCTTGCAATAAATAACCATATGCTGAACGAGCATTGCCAAGTTCGTTGTTTTCGTCGGCATAAAAATATTGGTCGACTTCATTAGTGCATCGATAGGTTATTTCGATGCTATCAATATGAATAGGAATAATCGACTCATTGACAATTGTCAAATAACCAAAATCCTCTGATGTCGGATTTAAATCTAATTCGACTCCTGATGTCAGAGCCGCAAAAGAACCTCCGTAATAATTTTTAAACAATGAAGAATCCGCTTTAGCGTATAATACCGAACCTTCTCCACCCGAAAAAATTACTGTTATGGCCTTTAAACCATTAAAAATTGACATATTCATCAATGTACCAGGTGTAGATGTTAGCGCATCTCCTTGTAGCGTAACTAAATGATCATTGAGATTTTGAGTCGCTGCCGAGAAATAAAAGAAGCGAAAATATTCTGATGGCGCAGTACCATCGCAAAGGAGAAACCCCGATTCAGGGTTGGTGGTAGGCATGGATACTGTTTCTTTGGTGAATGTCCGACTTGATAAAACTTCTTCTGCTCGCAAAAGATGCCCATCAGCCTTAATTTGACTTAATAAAATAATTGGCAAGGCTAATAATAGCGAAAAAATAATAATTTTCTTCGGCCCCAACGAAGAGTGGGAAACATTATGCGTCATAGTTGTAACTCCTTATTTATAGAATATAACAATAACTTGAAATTTGTAAACCCTTAACGTTTTATCCTGTTTGAGTCAAATCAAAAAACTCACATCCTTAATTTTCTCTTTGATGTGATGAAGGCGTTTTTGATTAGTTTCCGGAATTGAATAATATTGGTGGAAATACAACTCCATGAACTTCATCTTATTTCACTCTGAAAAAACGACCAAGGTAGCATTATTACATTGGGTTTTCAGCAATGCAGCCGGAAACTGGCAAGAAACCAAGTATGACAGTATCCCCGCCCATGATGGCAATTCCACGTGCAGTAACGGATTGTCCCACATAGCCGGCCAAGATGGTACGTGATGCCACACTAGTTGGATAAACAAACACATAATCTTCGCCCAAAGACAAATAGAACATTGATGTGTCAGGATGTTCTGAATCAGTATAGTTCAAAGTGCCCGAAAGGTCATAATAATAGAAATCGGCGTTAATAACCTCAGGGGCAAGGGCACTGAAATCATCCATGCTGATAGGCGTCGCCGTCATCGGCATACTTTGTCCGGTGGCCACAACGTGATCGACTGTGCGTTGCGGTTCATTATAAAGGGCATCATGAGTTCCCATTGTCACTTTATGGCCGATGGCGACAACTTCATCACCAACGACGATGCTTTCATCGTTAGTGTTAATGTAAATCATGCCTGTGTTATCAGCGACGAGGAGCAACATATCGCTACCTTGGGGTTGTATATTTAATACAACGCACTGAATGACATACGTTACTTCATAACTGTCGGACATTGCCTTCGCCTCCGCGACAGAAATAATAATATCCGGATCGACTTTGAGCACAATATTGAAACTTGACTCGTAGGCGACGTTCTCCGCGGTGACTGGATCATACAAAGTCAAAGTTGCGTCAACCTCAACATCGATGTTAATTTCTCCAGCATCGTTAGCAATGCGTTTGCTCGTCGGGTTAAATTTATCCACATAAACCCCAAAGGGGACGTATGTGAGCGTAACAGGAATAACGTCGTGACTTTCTGGTAAATCAACAAATTGACCAGGAAAATAAGTCGGTGACTCAAAGGCGTCGCGGAACATTGGCTCGATAAGACCATATAATTCAGTGGCTCCATCTTCACCTTCATAATCTAGTTCAACAAAATCTAGAGTGGAATTAAACATAAACATCAATACGGTATTTTCGGAATCCATGTTCGGAAGAATTATTCCGCGGAAGTTGACTCGCAAACCGGAGTAGTCGCGAAGATAGTAATAGTCTTCTGCTTCGAAGACACCAATTGTTATTGTGTCACTACCACTCGTCAAAGTAATTTGGTGTGTTGTATCATTGGCGTTAATTGTCCCGTTAATCTCGGCAAAAACAACCCAGTTAGCAGAAAGATCAGGATTCAGAGCATTGTATGCCGCGATCGTCATTACTGTCGGCGCAAGCGGAATGACATTGTCATATGATAAAACATCAACGCTAATCGGTCTTGTCTCGGAAGGATTAAGAACAACAAGACCATTCTCCATTCCATAATAGCCACCGACGCGCACTTCGTCACCGACTGCACATCCACCAAAGCCAAAGCCGAAAACAATCAAGGTGCCACTTCCATCGCAAATAACAGTGAGGTCCATATTGCTATTGGCTAACAAGACGATACCCGTTGCAAAATAAACTTCTTCAGAATCAGGCGAAACTAAGCCTTTATATTCTCCGATGGACAAAACATCAACTGAGTTATCGATGCTCCATTTGGCATATAAGATAACGTCATTATCTGGCATCGTAGTAAAAGTATATTCATTAAGAAAATTAGGTTCAGTAAACCATCCTTCAAAAATATAGCCAGCATTTCCATAACCAACAGGCTCTGAAACGACCGCTCCGTGTTCGTCCCTAATGGGAGCGAGAGTCGGCCCGCCATTAGTGGCGAATTCAATCGTCGACAGCGCATCAATACAACTATAGTTAATGGCGAGCGAGGTTAAAACTAAATCGCTTTCACCAGTATTGGTCAGACAAAAGAAATAAGGATCTGATATAAATCCGATGGGTGTTGTTGTGGTTAAAACTTGCGGACTGCCCAATGTTGTTTGGGTCGGACCAGTTTCCAAGGTTGCCTGACCGCCGGAAAAAATCGCCGTAATTGATTTTATGGCCGTAATGCGGGTGGCAATGTTATTCGATAAGAATCCTCCAACACTATCTTCGCTTTCGGCCTTGAGCACGACATGGCTTCCGTTCGCCAATTTTGCGTTAGTGTAGTCAAATGCGACATAGCGCCCATAACCACTACCATTTCCAAATTCACTCTCATTTAAATTCTCTGGCGAGTTATATTCGTCAAGGGTAATCGTATAGGAACTATCAGCAGAAGCAAGCCGGTGAAAGAGTTGATTGTTTTGCCCTGCGACCAAGAAAACGACGCCGATGAGCAAAAGCGTTGAGCTAAATAAAAGAAACTCGCGATTCTTTTTCGTTAATAAGTTATTATGCATTTTGTTTTCCCCCTAAAACTTATGTTTATCGATGGCGAGATAAATTTGTTATATGGCGATTAATAATAAAAAGAAAGTCTATCTGCTATTAGTAAATATCCAAAACACGGAAAAAATCAATAGTTATAAGGACATCACTCATATAACTTTTTGGTCTAATACGAGAAACCCGCTATGGGGTTGGCGGCTTAATCTTATGCTGTATTAATTTATCGTAAACGAATAAGTTTTCATAAAGCTGACTCGATAGATAGGAAAATGCTATTTATGCTTTTTGATTAGCGGGGAGCCTTTTTGTTTGCAACAAGGGTGAGTCTTTGCCTATCTTCTTGTTTATTTAGCAACTCATTTTTAATAAAAATGTTTACTAAAAACACCCTATAATTCACTTTTTCTCTTGTGTATAATAAATTCATGAAAAAGAATAGTATCATTATGGCATTAATTGGTTTATGTTTATCGTCAACAGCGTGTTCTTCGAACAAAACACCAGTCGATGTCGTGATTATGGCTGGCCAGTCAAATATGGTTGGCTGTTCACGTGTCACTTATTTAAATAATTCATCGGGTAGTGTCAAATACCAAGAATATCTTAATGGTTATAATGGCATTCGCATCGCTTATGACAACCTGACAAAAGATGCGATTGATGTCTATCCGGAACAAAATACTTCGCATGGCGCATTCGTAAAAGTGATGCTCGGCGAAGGCAATGCCGATATCACTTTTGGACCAGAAGTAGGTATGGGCGAGACTTTATCGCAAACCGCACATAACAACAACATTTTTTTGATTAAATACGCCTGTGGCGCCAGCAACTTGCTGGACGACTGGGCCGCTCCCTCATCGGGTCGTATCAGCGGATTGTACGCTGGCTTTGTTAGCTACGTACGAGCACAAATAAAAGTGCTTCAAGACGAGGGATATGCTCCAAGTATTCGGGCGATGTGCTGGATGCAGGGCGAAGGCGATTCCTATCCCGGCTATTCGATTCAATATTTATCGCAACTATCATATTTTGTTGGTGATTTACGTGAAGAATTAATGGAGTTTTGCGATGGCACTGAATTTGCCTTTATTGACGCTGGGATCAGCGATTCGCCTTTATGGGTTGAATATGCTACCGTCAATGCCGCCAAAGAACAATTTGCCACTCAGAACGAACGCAATATTTATATTGATACAATCGAGCATGGCTTATCGACATCATTGGAACCACCTGAAGAACCAGATTTAGCTCACTACGACTCGGCATCGATGATCGAACTGGGTCATCTGTTTGCAGAAGCCCTGCTCCCCTTCTTAAATAATTTCGAAACCGAATAAAAATAGACTTAAAATGAAAATGAAATTGGATTCTTTTCTTCTTTCGTCTCCGGAATTGGGCAACACGCGAAAAATCCGTGTTTACTATCCCAATGACTTAACAAAACATTATCCAGTTTTATACGTTCATGATGGCGAGTTTTGTTTTCGCGAAGATACACCGCTATCATACGAATGTCTAGAACTTGACATAGCCCTTAAGACAGTCGCCCAAGATTTAATTATCGTTAGCATTGAAGCCATGCCTTGGCAAATTCGGACCCGTGAGTACTCACCCTTTCCGTGGATTAATGAGGCTCAAAAATATCTTCCCTCTGGGTAAGAATTAGGCGATGTTTATCTCGAGTGGCTAATCAACAATGTTAAACCATTAATCGAGAGTAAATATCCGGCCTATAACGATTATCAACACACATATATGATGGGTTGTTCTTTGGGAGCATTGATTAGTATTTATGCCAGTGCAAAATACGCAAACCTTTTCTCGAAAATTGGTTTGTTCTCGCTCGCTAGTTGGGGAAATCACAAGGCCTTGCTTGATTATTTGTCTTTTAGACAAAAAGATTTGCATGCCTCTTATTTTATTCGCGTCGGCGACGCCGAAGGCACGCCCCGTGATTTGCATAAAAGCCTAGTTAATTGTTATGTTCCATTAAATGAGGATGTCGTTAATCATCTTACAGATTTAGGCGTCAAAAACCTGGATTTCAAAGTCAATCCAGGTCGCTTCCATAAAACAATTGAGTGGGCTAAGGACATGCCCGAATTTATATCTTGGCTTTTTAAATAATTGATTTAATAAACGTTGCAAGTTGTTCACTAGCGGCAACATGCATTTGAGCATTAGGGTGACCGCCATTAGGCATAAAACCGCCTGCGGACAGTGAGTCAAACTTCATAAAGTAGACATCCTTTTGATATTCTTGACTGACTCTGCGAATCAGCCCCTCGAC
>JAEWUY010000088.1 GCA_023396795.1 Bacillota bacterium
ATGACAAATTCAACAGCACGATTTTTAAGCTTAAGTTCGGCAATATCGCTAATTACTCAAATGAATTAACACAAAAGGAGATTAAATGCGCGATAAGAAATGCTGATTACGATTTTCTAGCAGTAAAAATTGATTCAAAAGATGTAAAAGCAATGTACAACTTTCAAAGAGTCGGTTTCTATCTTGTCGATACACTGGTTACTTATGAATTTGACTCGCAAATAACGTCCATTCCAGACGATACTTTTGCTTGTGATTTTGCATATCGCGTCACCAAAAGCGACGTTTTAAGATTGGCAGATATTGCTTCACGTGTTTTCAAAATCGATAGATTTCACTCTGATCCAAATTTGGATAAACTTAAGTCAGACAATTATTACTATAATTGGGTAATTAATTCTTTCAATGGTTATTCGGATGGAGCAATAGTTGCTACTGATGAAGGACAAGTCCTTGCATTTACGACATATAAAATCAACGATTATGATCTCGATACCTCAACAATGGTATTGAGTGCCGTTGACCCAAACTATATGGGCAAAGGTATTTATCATAACATGATAAAAAAGGCCACGATTGAATTATTAAAGAAATCGAGAAAAATACGATTAGGTACTCAAGTAGACAACATTCCTGTTCAAAGGACTATACAAAAGTTAGGATACAAACTTATCGAAGTAAAATATGTCTTGCATTACTCAATAAAAAGGAAGCATCAATGAAAAAAATTATTTTAATTGCGTCAAACTATATGGACCTAAAAATATCTAGTAACAATCGCACCAATTATCTTCCACAGTTTTTGCATAATAATGGATATGATGTCGAGGTAGTGACGAGTGATTTTAACCATCATAAAAAGGAACACGTTACTGAAGTTGAGAAACGTGATTATAAGTTCACAGTGCTGCATGAATTGGGATATAAGAAAAACGTTTCCATAAAGCGCATATTGAGTATCTATCTTTACAAAAATAATTTAACGAAATATCTTAAAAGCATAAAGCAAGCAGATTATGTTTTGACCTTTGTGCCGCCGCACTCCGTCGCCCGTATCGCTTGTAAATTTGCAAAAAAAGTCGGAGCGAAATTCATTATTGATATTAGGGATCTTTGGCCGGAGGCGTTTAAAATACTCATTAGAAACAATTTTCTGTATAAGCTGCTGTTTTTCCCCCTGATTATTCAGGCAAATTTATCGTATAAAAGCGCAGACATATTGACTGCTGTATCATTAACGTATTTGAACAGAGGTTTGAAATCAAACAACAAGGCAAATAATAATAAAGTAATCTATATTGGAACCAGCATAGCTCAATTTGATAAATTTGTATCCAATAGAATAATTCTAAATAAACCAGCCGATGAGATTTGGGCCGCATATGCCGGCACCCTTGGAAATAGCTACGACCTCGATACAGTTTTTAAAGCGTTTAAAATAATCGCATTAGATGATGACCCCAAGATAGTTTTACACATATTAGGCAGTGGTCCGAAATTCGATGAGCTTGTTGCGAAAGCAAAAAAAATGGAGATTAATTGCGTTTTTCATGGAAGAATTTCCTATCCCGAGATGGTCGCTTTCCTGTCATACTGTGATATAGTTCTCAATCCGCTCGTAAAAAACGCACCCCAAAGTATCATTAATAAACATGCTGATTACGCGGCAGCTGGTTTACCAGTAATAAGCACACAAGAGACCGAAGAATATGTGAGTTTAATAAATGAAAAAAATATTGGGTTTAATATCAAATGCGGCGATAGTCAAGATTTTGCGCAAAAATTACGAATCCTTGCAAAAAACGACCATCTTCGCAAACTGATGGGATCCAATCATCGAACCGTCGCAGAGACATTGTTTGACCGAGATATTATCTATAACGATTTTCTCGATGTATTTTGATGTTGCGAGTATTTGTGGAATATTGTGCGTACATGACAAGAAATGTTATTATTAAACAGAAAGAAAGCAATAAATGAAAGACTATCATTTTTCGAAGGCAACTAAATACGCGATTCTTTTAATTGCAGACATTGTTATCATCTCGTTATTAAACATAATTGCGTTCCTTGATTCAGGTTTTCTTTTTAATAATGCTCTCATCATTATTCTCATAGGAAGCATTTTATTCAAGCTTATATTTTTTCTTTCTTTTGGAGTTTACAAAATTATTTTGTCGCACTTTGGATTACCAGATATGTTCAAGGTTTTGATCTTGTCTTTTATGAGCAGCGTTATTGTATGGACGGTCTTACAATTATTAGATGAATTCTCAAGTTTAGCCGTTCAAAACATTACTATTTATTTAGCGCTCCCAATTGCTTTATCTGAAGCCTTTTTATTAATAGCATTTCGCTTTACTAGGAGAATCTTTTCGCTCCTCATACATCATTCAAACACTGGTAAATCAACTTTGATTGTTGGCGCCGGTGCAGGTGCAAGACTGGTTTATGATGAAATTAATAATAATCCCGCATTAAGAAATAGAATAGTTGCTTTTATAGATGACGATAAAGAAAAAATAGGACGAAGGTTTATGGGCAAGAAGGTATATGGTCCGTTATCAAGTGCCCATGATGTTATTCAAAAACACAAGGTAGAAGAAGTAATAATTGCCATTGGCTCAATTACACAAGAACGCCTTCATGAGATAATAAGAATTTTCAGCAACGAAAAAGTAAGACTCAAGAAGCTGCCTTCAATTGCCGACACTGGAGTAAATGAGAAAATGGGTATAACTGATTTCTCGCTGGAGGAACTTCTCAATAGAGAAACTGTAACGTTTGATGTTATGGAAATCGCGGAGTTGCTCGACCAAAAAATTGTTTTAATAACAGGTGCTGGCGGTTCCATTGGCTCCGAATTATCGCTCCAGGTTTTGACGCACAAGCCAAAGCATATCATATTGCTGGATATCTATGAAAACGGCGTGTATGAAGTTGAACAAACGCTAAAGCGTAGAATTTCGGCACATCCCGAATACAAAAATGTGATTTTGACAACAATTATTGCCTCTACTTACAACAAAGAAAGAATGGAATATGTGTTCTCGACTTTCAAGCCTGAAATCATTTACCATGCCGCAGCATATAAACACGTTCCACTAATGGAAAATAACCCACAAGAAGCAATAAGGACAAATATTTTTGGCACCCTCAATGTCGCAGAAATGGCAAACAAGTACCAATCGCAAAAGATGATTCTTGTGTCAACCGATAAAGCAGTCAGACCCACAAATGTTATGGGCGCCACTAAGCGATTCGCTGAGATGATAATGTCCCACTATAAGTCTTTAAGCGAAAAAACTGTGTATTCTTCAGTACGTTTTGGAAATGTTTTAGGAAGCAATGGCTCGGCTATCCCTCTTTTTGAAAAGCAAATTCAAGAAGGCGGTCCGGTAACCATTACCGATCCCAATATTATACGTTACTTTATGACAATACCAGAGGCTGTGAGCCTTATCCTACAATGTAGCGTTTATGCAAAGTCTGGTGAGATATTTGTGCTTGATATGGGAGATCCAATTAAAATTGTTACAATTGCGGAAAATCTAATTAAGCAGTCAGGTTTAATTCCTTATAAAGATATAAAAATTGAATTCATTGGTTTGCGCCCTGGCGAAAAACTATACGAGGAACTATTGGTCGACAAAAAAAAATCGAGCAAGACATCAAATAAGAAAATTTTCATTGAAAACGCCGAGGAAAGCAAAACGCTCGATCAAGATATCCCAAAGCTTTTGGCCGCTATGAGCGAAACCGATAATAGAGAGATAAGAAAAATACTCAAAACCTTTGTTCCCGATTTTATTGCTGACAAATAATTATTTAGCATGTTTAAGCATCACAAAATCTATTTATTTGTAAAAAGAGCATTAGATATTATATTTTCTTTTGTCTCCATAATTGTTTTTATGCCACTTTTGATTTTTGTCTCCATAATTATTAAATTAACTTCAAGAGGTCCAGTTTTATTTGTTCAACTGCGCATTGGCAAAGACAAGAAGCCATTTAAAATATTGAAATTTCGCACAATGAAGAAAGGCACTCCTGAAATTCCTTCAAACAATTTATCTTCTGAAGAAATCAAAAAATTCTCAACAAAGGTTGGCGTTATTCTAAGAAAAACGAGTATAGATGAGTTGCCCCAAATTTTTAATATCTTTATTGGACAAATGAGTTTTGTGGGTCCTAGACCTGGAGCATTAAAAAACGAAGACTACCTTGTTCGTGAGAGAGAGAAGTATTACCCCAGCCCTTTTTCTGTTATGCCCGGTTTGACTGGTTATGCACAAACCCATGGAAGGCGTAATGACACGCCCACAAAAGCTCGACTCGATTATTATTACGTTAAGAACATTTCATTTCTTCTCGATTTTAAAATTATTATACTGACAATTGGAAAATTATTCCTTTTTGAAGGTTCATAAAATGACGTTTTTAGTAATTGAAGTAATAACCAGTTAATGTTTATTAAGCAATAGCTAAAACGATGGTCATTAAACAAAGAATTTATTAACAAATGTCAACTTTTGGATAGCTATGGTATTTATGGCTTATTTTGTGGAGAATGTCGTTTTCTATTTTTTAGCAACCCCCAAGGAGGTTTTACGCTTTTAGAATATATTTC